>DAINNQ010000224.1:0-4981 GCA_036735825.1 Alteromonadaceae bacterium
TGTTTTGAACAATGTAGAGACTTTGAACAAACATAGCGCAGAAGAAAACTTTATTGTCACGAATAAAGCTATTATCGATACTTCAGTTACCCTTAATAATAAATTTTCTTTAAATAAAAAGTTATGGTCATTTAATTTTGGCTGCTTAATTGCCTATTCATTTATGTGGTTAGTGGTTTTTGGTAATACTGCGCCAGTCCCTGAAGTGCTTCACCCACATCCGCTTTTTATTCTTGATTATTATTCAGGTTTAGTTACAGCTTGTGCTGCATTAATGTTAACTGCGTTAACGATTATCATCATGAACAAAGGGTTTAATTTATGTACCAGCGAACACCCTTTTTGGTTAGTGCTACCTTCGATGACATTTCTTGCGTTAACAACAGTATCTGCATTTGAAATGCTTTCAACTATCTTATACGCTGCCATTCCAGCATTATTTTTGCTTTGTATCACTGCCGTTATTATGCGACTTGCGAGACAAAAAATGAAAGCGAGAGAGTTTGTTCGATAAATAGGGCGTGTTTGAAAAAAAGCCCTTGTCGTTTATACAAGGGCTTTTTGATTAAATAGCGTTGCTTGGTACGCTGGTTGGGCTGATATGCTCAATAGGATAGCAGCCTAATACTTTAATAAAGTTTGTCATCGGCGTAATTTCATTGATCGCTTCTTGTAAGGCGATGTGTTTGATATTCGCTTCAACATCAATATAAAACATTTCTTCCCACGGACGACCTTGAATTGGGCGTGATTCAAGTTTGCACATGTTGATGCCTTTATCTTTTAAAACCACTAAACATTCAACTAATGCACCTGGTTTTTGTCCTGTTGCTAAAATAATTGCGGTTTTCGCTGGAATTTGTTCAGCTACATCAACAGGTTTTCTGGCAACAAGAATAAAACGGCTGTGATTTTCACTTTGGTTAGCAATAGATTTTTCTAGCGCATGTAATTGGTATAAATGCCCACCTTCTTCACTCCCAATAACAGCGACACTTGGGTCTTGTAATTCATAAGCTTTTGCCATGGCATCAGCTGTGCTTTCGCAATACTCAATTCTCATGCTGCCTTGTTTATCAAGAAAATTACTGCATTGAGTAAACGGTTGCCCATGAGCATAAATGGTTTTGATTTGGTCTAAGCTGGTATTGACGGCGGTCAATAAGCAATGTTCGATAGGTTGAGTAATTTCTCCAACGATTGATAGATTGGTATGTTGAAGCAAATCATACACTTCATTGATACTACCTGAGCTGGTGTTTTCAATCGGTAACATACCATAGTCAACAAGGCCAGATTCAACTTGCTGCATGATTTCAGCAAAATTCTGGCAACCATATTCAATGATTTTTTCAGCACGACGAGAGAAATATCGATGGCTTGCTAAATAGCTATACGAACCTTTGTCGCCTAAAAATGCCACGCTCACTGTCGGCATTTCGATATTTGGGTTGGCTAATGTTTGTAAATAAGCTTGCTGGTTCAGCACAGAGTCTTCAATGATTGTTTGAAAAACACTGGTCACGTAATGTGCGTCTAAGCCATATTCTTTACCTTGCTTGATCAAACGGATCAATAATTCTTGTTCGCGTTGCTGATCTCTAACAGGGCGAACTTGATGAGCTTTGCTTTTCGCGACATTAAGGGTGAGTGAACGGCGTTGAGCAAAAAGTGATAATAGCTCTTGATCAAGTGCGGTTATTTTTTCTCTTATTTTTGTTAAATCTAATTCTTCGTTCACGTGACACCTATTTATCATAAAAGTGATTGAGTATAAAAAGTTACGCTTACGTAACCTGTTTAGCACAAGTTAACTATGTGAATGATTAAGACCTAATTAGCCAAAATTTATCACACATAAAAAAACCTCCTGGTGGAGGTTTTTATCGTTAAAGATTGACGACACTAACGCTCCCTACTTAGTCAGTAGAAAGATAAAGAGAAATAAAAAAGAAAAATCAGTGCGTTTCATGCCTCAACTTTATCGAGCTAAAGTGATCATTTCAAGCCTTTGTTTATACCAATTTTATTCACTTGTGCTTGATCTAGCTATATCGTCATCACTTTAAGGTACTACTTGAAAAGGTGAGTGATTAAATACATTGCCACACAATCGCAAATGAAGCACATGTTGCAACCGCCCAAACTAAAGAGCGAAGGGTGCTGATGTTAGCTAAATATAAGATGTTATAGACAATTCTTGCGATAACATGAACGATAGCTAATTGCTCAATAAAGCTTCCTGTATTATTGGTAATTAAAGCTAACAGCACTGCTGGAGCAAAAATGATCAGTGATTCAAAAGCATTTTGGTGCGCCGCTAATGCTCGAGCGCCAAACCCCGTCAATTGTGCTTGTTGTGCTCTTGGGTGATTATTGTCATAGCCAGCCAATTTATGCATAGCTATTGCTACAGGGAGCTTTGCTAAATAAGGCAAAAGCAATGAAATAAATAAACAAATGATCAACGTGGTCATGTTTTCTCCAACGGTATATAAATGTAATAACCTTATGATCTAAAAAATTTTACTAAATATTTTTAGATCCAGAACTTGTTGTACCAAGCCATTAATAGCTCAGTAATGTTAGCGTATATTTAGTTTCACCGGGTAAAAATGGTGAAGGATTACCTTGCTCCCAATCTTGATGACCTTCTCTAAAGTATGGACTCCAAGGGTGTCCTGATTGGCTCGTTGGCATATGCAAAATACCACTTTCTTCGTGCCCAGGAGAAACGATCATACGCTCTGACGCGCCAAAAGCATTACCTTGTACTCTAGGCATATAACTATCACCAGCTAGTTGAGTGTTAGGCATATTCAGCCAGCGGCCAATAAAGGGTACGCCTTTAGTTAGCGGATGATGAATATTACTGGTATTTTGCTGCCCCCAAGTGGCGGCTGTAAGAGGCTGATCAACCGTCATATCATCAATCGTTTTGTGAAAAGCACGCTCAAAACTGTCTTGCCATGTGCCATCGGGTAACCACAAAAAATTACTCGGCTGTTGATTAACGAGTTGCCAAAGCGGTGTTTCAATTTGATGGCGAATACTATGCGAATGAAAGTTGTCGCTTACTTTAGTCAGGTGGACATTTAACAGAGAAAAAACATCATCGCGTAAGTTTATTCTAAAATTACGCGTTAACCGATAGGCGACTGAATCTACAGCAGCATAAAGCTCAGTATTTGCTAATAATTCTTTGGCGGATAGCCATTGCGGATGCTTAACTAATGTTTCGTCGGTTAACACCTCAGTGAGTAAAAATTGTTGCCAACGACTAAGAAATATCGCTTTATCATCTAACGCAATCGCCAGTAAATCCTTTTCATTAAATTGGCTTTTGGCAAAAAGGTTATCACGAATTTGTTGAGCTCTAGCGCCCAGTGCGTAACCTCCATTGCCTAAAAAGTCAAACATTTTACCACCCACAACACGAGAGTTGGCGGTCCAGAGTCTATGGTGATCAGGATTCTTCACTTTGGGATAATCCGCTGCGCTTAAGTAACCTAACCAAGCGTTTTCCCCATTTGCCCATGAAGTAGGCGTTTCACCAAAGTTGGCTGATTTTTTTGGAATAGGTCCCATAATTGTCCAACCAATGTTACCTGCTTTATCACCAACCATCATGTTTTGTGCGGGGATGCCCGCTTTACTGGCAATAGCAAAGGCTTGGTCGATATTTTCAGCAACTTCTAACTGTTGAGCATAAAAGTTAACGGCTTGTAAATCATGAGCAACCCACCGATAAGCGAGCATTTGTCCTTGCTCATTCTTACCGAGAACGGGTCCCCAAATGGTTTCTAAAATACTAATTTCAACAGAAGGCTCACCACTGATGGCGACCATTTGTTTATGTTCGATAAAATCCTGATAACCGTCAGGCGTTAGGTATTGGCTATTATCTTCATTGGTTTCTAAAACGATGACGTCATTCCAATCGCCATAACTGTTGGTAAATCCCCAAGCGATATGACCATTGCTGCCCGTTACCATCGCGGGTGTTCCTGGCAGAGTTAATCCTGTGATTTTTCTTTTGCTACTATCTTCTGATTGATATTCAAAAGAAGCTCTAAACCAGGTATTAGGAACGCGAATACCTAAGTGCATGTCGTTAGCAACGATTGCACTACCTGTGCTGCTGATTTTGCCACCTACTGCCCAATTATTTGAACCTGGGAAATCTTCACTACTGTAATCAGTCGAGGTGAGGTGATCTTCTGATTGGGGATGAACTGTGCTACTTGCTGAGGCTGAAGGCCAAGGTAAACTGGGCATAGGGGACGGCTGAAATTGACTATCATCAATCGCCGCATCCCATTCACTCCCTTTGGGGTTTAAAAATGCAAAAGCAGACTCATCAAGTGTGGCTTTTAATACCCCGAGGGTTTGCTCTCGTTTTCCATCTTTATATTGTAAATCTAAATACATGCTCAGCACGGTCAGAACACTGTCTTCTTCTTGCCACTCAACAGGGTTTTGTCTAAGTAACAAATATTCAAAAGGAGAAGCTTTTAAATGACGCAATCCTTCATTTACGCCTGTGGTATAGGCTTTAAGTAGCGCCAATTGTTCACTGGGAAGTTGCTTGATAATGGCTACTGCTCGTTGTCTAAAACGATGTAAACGAATTGACTTGTCATGTTCAAGTGCGACTTTACCGAATAAACTGGATAATTCTCCAGCAGCATTTCTTCTGAGTAAATCCATTTGAAAAAAGCGTTCTTGTGCATGAATAAAGCCCGTTGCCACCGCTAAGTCATAACGGTTTTTCGCTTTGATGGTAGGAATACCTTGTTTATCTCTTTCAACGCTCACGCCACTTTCTAATCCCATAACCGTTGAATTACCATCAAGTAACGGTAAGGCACTGTCTACTTGGCTATAAAGCCAGGTAATGAACATTGCGCTAATTAACAAAATGATGAGGAGTGTGCTAATGAGGATTTTTTTTATAATAGTCATATCATCAAAAGGGTGG
>DAINNQ010000225.1:0-4980 GCA_036735825.1 Alteromonadaceae bacterium
AACGAATCATAACAGTATCTTAATTACCAACGGCTCATTTTATGAGCCGTTTTTTTAAGCCTTTTAACTCTCGCTGAATGATCAATCATTTATTACCATTGGTATACTGCAAACATTCAGTCAATTTTTACAAAATACTCAAGATAACCTTTATCGAATTCAACGAATTGTGCTAATCTCTGCTGAAAACAAATACTTAGCCTTATCATTTTGAAATTAGTCGACTCATTTAAATATATATTAAACTCAGCAAGTTACGGCGTTATTATCGCTGTAGTATTACTGTTATTGATCCCAGAGCTGCGTGAAGGCAATGCGTCTTGGTGGAACATTTTTCAACGCAGCCCTCAGAGCGAACAACCATTATCCTATGCAAAAGCCGTACAAGCTGCCGCTCCAGCTGTTGTTAATATTTATTCTGAAGAAATTCAAAGTGACCCTAATTATTTTCGTTCTCAGCGTAAAACAACACGTTTAGGATCTGGTGTGATCATGGACAGCAATGGCTATTTGTTGACTAGTTATCACGTAGTTCGAAATGCTAATTTAATCAACGTATTATTGCAAAATGGCCAGCCTTATCATGCTGAACTTATCGGTTTTGATATTTATACGGATTTAGCTGTTTTAAAAGTAAACGCCCAAAATTTGCCAGTGATCCCACAAAATGAAAATCAGCAATCATTAGCTGGAGATGTGGTGCTTGCCATTGGTAATCCGCTAAATTTAGGACAAACTATCACTCAAGGAATAATAAGCGCGACCGGTCGAACTGGGCTTAGTAATACTAGTTATTTACAATTTTTACAAATGGATGCAGCTATCAACAAAGGTAATTCAGGTGGCGCTTTAGTGAACTCTAATGGCGTATTAGTCGGGATAAACTCAGCGCAATATACCGAAATAAATCCTCAGCTCAATGATATACAAGGGATATTTTTCGCAGTTCCCTATGAGCTAGCTAATAAAATCATGAGAAAGATCATTGAAAATGGTCGAGTCGTTCGCGGTTGGTTAGGGATCAGCTCTAATCAGTATGATATTAACGCCAAAGGTTTTGTTATCTCTTCTGTCGAGCCAAACAGCCCTGCCTCTATTGCTGGCTTAACTGGTGGTGATATCGTATATCAAATTGAAAACACAGCCATTGAAAGCACAAACCAAGCATTAGATATTGTTGCCGAAACCCAACCTGGCACACAATTAAACTTTAAAGTCTATCGAGACAATCCAGCACGTGATATTAAACAATCGCTAGATATAGCTGTCACTATTTTTGAAAAGAAATAGCCTTAATTTCGCAAAGTAATGACTTCAAAGTGAGTATTAATTAGTGATAAGTTTGCTAATTAATACTCAGCAATGAACTCGCCTCACTTAAACTTTCACGCGGGTAATATTCGCGCCAAGTGCTTGTAGTTTATCTTCAATATGTTGATAACCACGATCAATATGATAAATACGATCGACTTGTGTTTCTGTAGTAGCGACTAAACCTGCAATAACTAAACTGGCTGAGGCGCGTAAATCGGTTGCCATCACTTGTGCACCGGTTAATTTTTCAACGCCTTTGGTGATGGCCGTATTTCCTTCTAAAGAAATGTCAGCGCCCATACGTTGTAATTCAGGAACATGCATAAAACGATTCTCAAAAATCGTTTCCGTGGTTGTCGCAGTACCTTGAGCAACAGCATTTAACGTCACAAATTGTGCTTGCATATCAGTTGGAAAAGCAGGATGTGGCGCAGTGCGAATATTTACTGCTTTAGGTCTACTGTTCATCGATAATTCAATCCAGTTAGAACCTGTAGTAATTTGTGCCCCTGATTCTTGCAACTTACTGATCACTGCATCTAATGCTTTTGGATCCGTCTCTAAACACTTCACTTTACCTTGGGTAACAGCTGCTGCGACCAAAAATGTGCCTGTTTCAATTCTATCTGGCATGACACGATATTCACCGCCATTTAATTGAGCAACACCTTCTATGGTTAAGGTGTCTGTACCAGCACCTGAAACTTTGCCGCCCATCGCATTTATACAATTTGCTAAATCAACAATTTCTGGTTCACGGGCAGCATTTTCAATAATAGTCGTACCTTCTGCCAACGCTGCTGCCATCATGAGATTTTCAGTTCCTGTAACGCTGACCGTATCCATGAAAATAGTCGCGCCTTTTAATCGACCTTGATTACGAGCAATAATATAGCCACTTGCTACTTCGATATCTGCACCCATTAATTTTAAGCCATGAATGTGTAAATTCACTGGGCGAGCACCAATTGCACAACCGCCAGGCAAAGACACTTCGGCATGACCAAAGCGCGCAAGTAGCGGACCAAGTACCAAGATAGATGCACGCATCGTTTTCACTAATTCATACGAAGCTTTATGTTGATCAACCGTGCTTGGATCGATGAGTAATGCATTATCGTCAAGCCACTGAACACTAGCCCCTAGCTGCGTTAATAACTTAATCGTTGTTTCGATATCATTGAGCCTAGGCACATTACGAATGGTGATGGGGGTTTCTGAGAGTAAAGTGGCCATAAGAATTGGCAAGGCTGCATTTTTTGCACCTGAGATGGTCACTTCACCTTGTAGCGGATTTCCGCCAATAATTTTAAATGCGTCCAAAAGAAATCTTCTTTTTTAGTTAAGGTTTTATTTAAGGTTTTAGTTAAGCAAAGGTTAAAGAGGGAGGTTAAACATTTTTTCACGCTTCCAATCAGAAGTGGTAAATGTTTTGATTGTCACCGCATGAATAGTGCCATCATTGATAGCTTGTTTTAATGGAGCGTAAACCGATTGTTGTTTTTTAACGCGGCTCAACTCACCTAAAAAATCGGCAACAGCGATAATTGTGCATTGTGAACCATCAAATTTTACATGTAATTCGTCTAACTCTAACGCATCGTTGAGCATTTTTTCTATTTCAGAAACTTCCACAAAGTTCTCCCAATAATCAAGTTACTGGGATTATATGCGTTATTCGACGGGCAAGAAAGAATCAACCGCACTTAATTTTGCTAATTTAGTTAACTCGTCTGGAATATGGATAAACTTAAGCTTTATTGCGCGTTTTCCAGCTTGTTCCAACATTAATAATAACCAAGCTAACCCTGCAGTATCAATTTTAGATACTGCAGCTAAATTAAAGACATTTTGCTCATTCGTGATTAACTGAGCAGATTTTTTTTCAAAAGAGGGGGAAATGGTGTTACGAGTTAACTCACCTGTAAAAATTAACTCGCTGGCTTTAATCGAAATATCTATCGCATTCATCAATGTAACCCTTACTTAAACACGATATTTTTTTCTGCTTTTTCTTTTAGCAATTCAGTCACGTATGGCAAACCTTTTTGGCGAATTAGGCTGCTTAATTCCGCTTGTTTACTATCTAACAAACTCACGCCTTCGGCCACCATATCGTAGGCTTTCCATTCATCAGTTTTGCTACTTTTACGTACTCGAAATGAGATATCGATTGGCTCTCTGCCTGGTTCGATCACCGTAGTATTCACGGCTACAACCTTTTCTTCACTAAAGTCTTTCGCCGGTGCAAATTGTACTTCTTGGTTATTATATAAAGTAAACACCTGCGCGTAGGATGTAATTAAATATTCTCGAAAAACAGGAACAAATTCTTCACGCTCTTCTTTACTGGTTTGCCTAAAGTTACTGCCAATCACTTTAAATGCGGCATATTGATAATTGATATAAGGGATCAATTCATCTCGCACAATATTTTTCAGCAAGTTTGGATTTTCACGAATCGCACTTTGCTCGTTGGCAAATCGTTTAAAGGTTATATCAGCGACAGTACGTATCATGGCATAAGGATCTTTCTCATCAACATTAATAGCTGGAGACCCAGAAGGAGATGCCGCAACAATGAAATTGTGAGTAGCCGCGCCTTTAGAAAAATCATTAGCTAAATTGGCGCTCACTGAAACACTAAATAAAGTGCTTAATACGTAGATTGCGTTGACACATATTGCGTTTTTCATAACATTTCGCTTTGTTTGTTTCATTATTAATCACCACTTCCTTGGCTAAATAAAAATTGTCCTATTAATTCTTCTAATACTAATGCCGGTTTTGTATCTTCAATGAAATCCCCTGCTTTTAACGTTTCAACAGATTCATCGATAAAACCCGGCAATAAGCCTATATATTGCTCGCCTAATAAGCCCGCCGTTAAAATAGAGACCGACGTCGCTTCAGAAAAATTATTATATTGAGCAAAAATTTCTAACGTTACAACCGGTGTGTAATCTTCTTCATCAAGGCTAATATTGCTTACTCGGCCAACAACCACACCACCAACTTTTATGGGTGAGCGCACTTTTAAACCACCTATATTGTCAAATTTTGCATAAAGTGGATAAGTTTCACCATTACCAGAAATGCCGCTATCGGCAACTTTTAGCGATAACATCAACACGGCTGCAATTCCTATTGCAGCAAACAAACCAACCATTAACTCTACTTTTTTTGACAACATGTCATCCACCAAATACCCAATAAAAAATCTTAACTACCAATACATTTACGCCTATTTCGCAAACATCAATGCAGTTAATATGAAATCTAAACCTAAAACTAATAAAGAAGATTGAACAACGGTTGCAGTTGTCGCTCGGCTTATGCCTTCTGATGTTGGTTCACAATCATATCCTTTATAAACCGCAATCCAAGTAACAACAAACGCAAAAACAATACTTTTTATTACGCCATTTAACACGTCTTTCTCAAATGAAACTTGCGCCTGCATCACTGACCAAAAAGTACCGCTATCAACCCCAAGCCAATCAACCCCCACTAAATGAGCACCTAAAATACCCACAGCAGAAAAGATCGCCGCTAGCAAAGGTAAAGAGATAAACCCAGCCCAAAAACGTGGCGCGATAACTCGTCGCAAAGGATCAACCGCCATCATTTCTAAACTTGATAACTGCTCAGTAGCTTTCATTAGCC
>DAINNQ010000226.1:0-4953 GCA_036735825.1 Alteromonadaceae bacterium
GTGTATAAGTGCCTTTTTATTAAATAAATCATCAGTATAGAAAGGATCCTTTCTTGTGATCAAACATTGATCAACTCAATTATAAGCTTTGATCAAAAGTGCTAGTTATCCACATGGCTAATTGAATTTATTTTTATATACTGAATAATAATAAGAAATTAATAGCTTATTTTGTTTTTATCCACAATACAGCGTATTTATATTGATTTCTGTTAATAAGTTGAGGGTAAGTTATTTATAAAAGATCTTTATTTTTTAAGATCCAAGCTTGAGCTTCTTCTTCAGGATCTATTTCTAATTGCATGTCTAAGGTTAAAAGTTCAAGGGTTTTTGTGCAACCTTTTGAAATTAAAAGTTTTTCTATGTTTTTTGCTGCGAAACAAAAGGTATCGTAACTTGAATCTCCAAGTCCGATAACCATGAACTTAGTATCAGATAGATCATGATCGGTTTTAGTTAAGTTATTAACAAAGGCTTGGATATTGTCAGGATACTCACCTGCTCCATGTGTGGAAGTACAAATCAACCACGTTTGATCTTTGTAGGGAATTTCATCAAATTCAGGAGATAGATGAACCATGGTTTCATGATCTAATTGCTCTAAAATCTCTTGGCACGCTTCTGCGACATATTCACTTCCACCTAACATACTGCCGACAATGATTTGAAAAGCGCTCATGTATTTTTCCTTATTTATATTTAGCTATTGTTATTTTTAGTACGAACTCAACAGGGATTTTAGTTTGATTTGATGTGTTATTTACCGATACAAAACGATGAAAATATCTCACTTAGTAAATCATCATTGGTAAATTCGCCAGTAATTTCATTAAGTGCTTGCTGGCAAAGCCTCAGTTCTTCAGCCAGTATTTCACCAGCCATATAGCTTTCTAGTTGTTCTAAACCTGTGGTTAGGTGGTGATAAGCATGCTCTAAAGACACTAAATGACGTCGCCTTGCCATAAAGCCTCCTTCAAGGTTACCTTGGTAACCCATAATATCTTTTAAGTGCTGCTTTAATTCAGAGATACCTGCGCCTGTTTTAGCTGACAGGGTTATTGAAGGTAACTCTTTAGTTATGTCAATTCCTGTCAGTTTTCCTGAAATATCCGCTTTATTTTGAATAACAGATAAGCCGATATTTGGCGGAAGTTTATCAAAAAAGTCTGGCCAAACTGCTTTGGGATCATCAAGATCATCTTTACTTGAGTCGATCATCAGTAAGACGCGATCAGCTTGATTAATTTCTTGCCATGCCCGTTCAATACCAATTTGTTCAACTTTATCTGAGCTTTCTCTTAACCCTGCTGTATCAATAATATGTAATGGCATGCCGTCGATATGAATTTGCTCTGAAAGTACATCTCGTGTGGTACCTTCAATATCGGTCACTATGGCAGATTCTTTGCCACACAGGGCATTTAGTAAGCTTGATTTCCCTGCGTTAGGTCTGCCTGCAATAACCACTCGCATGCCTTCACGCATGATACTGCCTTGTTGTGCCTGTTGTTTTACGTTTGCTAATTGCTCAATAATTGCTTTTAAATTATTTGTGATTTTTTCATCGGCTAAAAAATCTATTTCTTCTTCAGGAAAATCGATTGCTGCTTCAACATACATGCGTAAATGAATGGTTTTTTCGACAATTTGATGAATAAGTTTGGAAAAATCACCTTGAAGAGAATGAAGCGCACAACGAGCAGCTTGCTCTGAACTTGAATTGATCAAATCTGCAATTGCTTCTGCTTGGGTAAGGTCGAGTTTGTCGTTAATAAATGCTTGCTCGCTGAACTCCCCAGGTTTGGCCATTCTGATTTTTTCTAAGCTCAATATTTCTTTGAGTAACATATCTAAAATAATTGGGCCGCCATGACCTTGAAGTTCTAATACATCTTCACCTGTGAATGAATTTGGGCCTTTAAAATATAAAGCTATTCCTTGGTCAATAGCTTGACCGTGCAAATCTTTAAACGCTAAATATTCCGCTTTTCTTAGCTCTGGTACTTTACCTAAAATAGCCTGTGCCACTTGTGGTACTTCTGGTCCTGAAATTCTTATGATGCCAACTCCACCTCTACCTGGCGCTGTTGCTTGTGCTGCAATAGTTTCTTTGTGTGACAGTGTTGTGGTATTCATCTAATAACCTAATTTATCTGTGAGATCGTTTTCTAGGGGACATTATAAACTTTTGCGTTATGAATGCGCATAAAAAAAGCGACTCGAAAGTCGCTTTAATTGAATGGGGTCATTTTATTTATTTTTTTGTTTTTCTAGTCCAGCGAAGATGATCTTCATTTGAACAATTGAAATAACATTACTGACCAACCAGTATAAAACTAAGCCTGATGGGAACCAGAAGAAAAACACCGTAAACATTACCGGCATATATTGCATGATTTTCTGCTGCATTGGGTCTTGTATCGTCATCGGTTGCATTTTCTGCATGATGTACATACTGACCCCCATGAGTAATGGCAAAATGTAATACGGGTCTTTTGATGATAAGTCTTGTAACCACAAACCAAAGGTTGCATGACGTAATTCAACACTTTCCAAAAATACCCAATATAGCGCTAAGAAAATTGGCATTTGGATCAGTAAAGGTAAACAACCACCAGCGGGGTTTACTTTCTCTTTACGATACATTTCCATGGTCGCTTGTGACATTTTTTGTCTGTCGTCACCAAAGCGTTCTTTTAATTGTGCCATTTTAGGCTGCAATTCACGCATTCTTGCCATTGAAGAGTATTGAGCTTTAGTCAGTGGATACATTGCACCTTTAACAATCAATGTAATGATGATAATGGCAATACCCCAGTTCCCTACAAGTAATTGAATTTGTAGTAATAACCAATGTAAAGGTTGGCTGATCATAAACAAAAAGCCAAAATCAACGGTTAAGTCTAACGCGTCTGCAATCTCAGCTAATGCATCTTGATCTTTTGGACCAACATAAAAACTAGCTGATGTTGTTGCTTGCTCATTGGGTTCAATGATCACAGCAGGAGCTTTAAAACCGATAACGGCATCTTGATTGCGAGAAAAACTGGTATAAAGTTGGTTTACATTTTCCTGGTTAGGAACCCATGAAGTGACAAAATAATGCTGTAACATAGCAACCCAACCACCTTGAGTAGCTACATTTAAGTTTGCATCTGCAATGTCATCAAAATCATATTTTTCGTAGCGTTCTTCTTTAGTTGAATAAGCAGCACCACGATAGGTAGGAATTAACGCGCTAGATTGATCAACTAATGAAGATTGTTTTAATTGCGCATACATTTCAACACTTGCAGCTGCAGAAGAGTTGTTTTGAATAAGGTAATCTACATTCACTTTGTAATTTGATTTTTCAAATGTGAATCGTTTAGTCACGGTTAAGCCATCAGTGCTGACATAATTTAAATCAATAATTAATGGTTCATCACCTGTTAATTGATATTGATTACTATCAACTTGATAAATTGGACGGCCTTTAACCGTGCGATCAATACCTTGAGCACCAGTTAACCCACTTTGAGCAATATAAGTTGAAATTCCATTTTGCATGATGGTAAATGGAATACCGCTACCTTGTTCTGTTTCATATTTAAGTAATGTTGCCTCAACTATGTCACCACCTTGGGTATTAATTTTAATATTTAATACATCGGTAGTTACTTCAACAATAGCCGCTTTAGAAACAACAGTTTGGGTTGATTGAGGTTTAACAGCACTTGACTCAGGAACAAAGTCATCACCTGACGTTTCATGAGAAGTTAATGAATTATTTAACTGTTGGTTAACTTCTTGAGGCTGTTTAACTGGAGCATTATCTAACTGCCATTGCTGATATAACAAAAATGTTACAACCATGAGTGCAATAAACAGAAAACTGCGTTGAGATTCCATAATATGTTATTTCTCTTTTTTTATTGGTGGCACGGGATCTTCACCTCCCGCATTTAATGGATGGCATTTTAGTATACGTTTGCCTGCTAACCAACTACCTTTTACCACACCAAAGCGATTAATTGCTTCAATGGCATAAAAAGAGCAAGTAGGAGTAAAGCGACAGTTGTTGCCAAGTAGTGGACTAAGCCAGCGCTGGTAAGCTCTTACCAGTGAAATAGCAATTATTTGAGGCGTTGAATTATTTTTCGCCATATTTTTTCTAATTGTTGGCTTATTTGCTGATTTTCTAACGAATCCGTACCTGACTTTACCATAACGACCATATCTATATCTGGTAACTGGTGCTGATGAAGTCTAAAGCTTTCTCGTATTTGACGCTTAATTCTATTGCGTTGAACAGCAAGTTTTATGCGTTTTTTGGCAATAGCTAATCCTAATCGATTATTTTGATCAGAATTTGGAGTAATAAGAATGGTGATATGGCTTGAGCCAAAACGAAGAGGTTTTGAAAAAACAGCTTGGAATTGACTGGGAGTCAGCAAACGTGACTCCCGAGTAAATTCATTAGTAACCATGGTGGCTACATATCTTCATTAATAATAAATAAAGATTTAAGCGCTAAGGCTTGCACGGCCTTTAGCACGACGACGTGCTAATACTGCACGGCCGTTTTTCGTTGCCATACGAGCACGAAATCCATGATTACGTTTACGTTTTAATACGCTAGGTTGAAATGTTCTTTTCATTACGCTATCCGTCGGTTGTTGTTGCCCTGGCAATACCGCCGTTTCGAGCACACTTGGTCTAAAAAAGAGGCCGAATTCTATATAGAATAGGTTTAATTGTCAACGATTATTATAGAGATAAACATTGAAAGATCCTTTAAGGATCTTCTGTTGATCATATGAATATCCACAGTTTTATAACAAACGGCTAATGGGTTGTTGATTATTTGCACTAATCTTGGTTGTTAAGAGTAATTAATTATATCTATTATTTTTTAGAATAAATATAATATATTTAATTATATTCATTAATAAACAATTGGTTAGCTTGTGC
>DAINNQ010000227.1:0-4930 GCA_036735825.1 Alteromonadaceae bacterium
GAAGTAAGAAACTTAGCCCAACGTTCAGCGGGAGCTGCGAAAGAAATTAAAGGGCTAATTAATGACAGTGTTGAGGCTGTGGGACAAGGCACTAAACTCGTTGATGAAACAGGGCAAACATTTAATGA
This sequence comes from Alteromonadaceae bacterium, assembly GCA_036735825.1. Classification (GTDB taxonomy): domain Bacteria; phylum Pseudomonadota; class Gammaproteobacteria; order Enterobacterales; family Alteromonadaceae; genus DAINNQ01. Next base: position 129 of record DAINNQ010000227.1, read on the forward strand.
ACTTGTTTCTGCTATAGAAGAAGTTGGCAAAATGATTGGTGATATTGATAGTGCTGGTAAAGAGCAAGCAGCTGGTATAGGTGAAGTGAGTGCAGCGGTTAGTCAAATGGATGAAATGACACAACAAAATGCCGCATTAGTTGAACAAGCTGCAGCATCAAGTAAATCAATGGAAGAACAATCTCAATCTCTACTCGATCAAGTCGCTTTTTTTAGCAACGGGGAAGAAAAGCTTCAGCAAGCAAAGAGACCAGCTAATAAACCCGTATCAAGAGCACAAGCTCAACCAACGATGAAACCTGTCAGTAAAAACCGAGTTGCAAGAGAGAAAATAGCGACGGATCAAGAATGGGAAGAGTTTTAAAACACATTTATGACTCAAGAAAGAGAGAGTTCGTTTAGATTAACTGATAAAGAATTTCAATTTCTTTGTCAGTTTGTTTACCAAGTTGCGGGTATTGTACTAAATGATAGCAAGCGTGAAATGGTATATCGCCGGCTCACGCGAATTATCAGAGAACGAAAGCTTTCTTCATTTAGCGAATATTGTCAAATACTTAAAGATAACACTGAACGGGAGAAAGATTACTTCATTAATGCCATCACGACTAACTTAACCAGTTTTTTTCGTGAGCAACATCATTTCGAATATTTGATGGCCACTGAATTACCTAGGTTGTTAGATAAAAATAAAGTGTCGAAACGAATTAGGATCTGGTCATCGGCAAGTTCTACAGGAGAAGAACCATATAGTATTGCTACCACAGTGCATGAAGCCTGTAAAAACTATTTATCTTCTTGGGATATCAAAATTCTTGCAACTGATATTGATAGTGATGTGTTAGCTAAAGGCAAAGCAGGTGTTTATGACGAACGCCGTATTGAAGACATTCCTGAAAAGTACAAAAAAGAGTACTTTAGTAAAGGGATTGGTGAAAACGCGAGTAAAGTGAAAGTAGATAATCGACTTAAAAATTTATTGACGTTTAAACAACTTAATTTGTTACATGAATGGCCGATGAAAGGCCCTTTTGACATCATTTTTTGTCGTAACGTTATTATTTATTTTGATAAACCAACACAACAAGACTTATTTGAACGTTACTATGAATTATTAGCTCCTGGTGGATTATTGATTTTAGGTCATAGTGAAAACTTAGGAAATTATCAAAAGTATTTTGAAAATGTCGGCCGAACCATTTTTAGAAAGCCTGCGTTAGGTCAAAGTTTACAGAGTACAGTTAAATGACTTTCAATCGTCAAAATAATATATATGTTGAGCAATGCATGTCGCAATGTTTACCTGAATTTGCTCACATAAACCATTATTGGGATAAGCAAAGAGAGTATGTTGTTGCTAAAATTTTGCCTGGCGAATTTTATATGACCAATCAAAATGTCGCTATTGCGACTACCTTAGGTTCGTGTATTTCGGCTTGTATTTGGGATAATCGAATAGGCATTGGCGGCATGAATCACTTTATGCTGCCGCTAACCGACAAAGAAGCTCATGAAGTCGATTGGGGTAAAAGAGGCTTAGCCAGTGATGCAACGCGTTATGGCAATTTTGCGATGGAGCATTTAATTAATTTAATTTTAAAAAATGGTGGTCGCAGAATTAATTTACGCGCGAAGTTGTTTGGCGGGGGGAAAGTGTTAAAGCAAATGTCTGACGTTGGCCAAAAGAATATAAATTTTGCTTTGCGATACTTAGAAGATGAAAATATTAAATTAGAAGGATCGGATTTAGGTTCATTTTATCCTCGTAAAGTTCTATTTGAACCTGCAACGGGTAAAGCATTTGTGAAAAGACTAGATAATTTACATAACGATACTATTGTTAAACGTGAGACAGATTATCGGTCGAAAATTGATAAAGCACCTGTTGATGGAGATATTGAACTTTTTTAATTTTTGCGTTCTTTAGTTATCAATTTTGCATAAATTTTTGCATTAGCATTTTTACATTAGCTTTAGTATTAGTGATATATCAATTAGGCAAGTAAATATGAGTAGTAGGTCTAAATAAAAATGAAAAAAATAAAAGTACTAATTATTGATGATTCGGCTGTTATTCGCAATATAGTAAATGAAGTGCTTAGTAGTGATGATGAAATAGAGGTAGTTGGGGAAGCTAAAGACCCGTTTATCGCAAGAGAACAAATCAAAAAACTCAATCCTGATGTGATTACGCTCGATGTTGAAATGCCTAAAATGGATGGCATTACCTTTCTTGAGAATTTAATGCGTTTACGTCCAATGCCTGTGGTGATGCTATCTACGTTAACCACCAAAGGTGCTGATATTACTTTACAAGCTTTAGAATTAGGAGCATTAGACTTTATTGCAAAACCTAGTTTTGAAGAATTAATCGCATCGAAAGACAGTTTTACTGAAAACCTACTAACGAAAGTAAAATCTGCTGTGCGAGTAGATCAAAAAAATTATGCTTTAGTGAAGTCCGTACTACATGAATCAGCGCATAAAACTATCGCATTTACCGGTTCAAAAAGAACAAATCATCTTGTTGCTATTGGCGCTTCAACAGGAGGAACCGAAGCCATTAAGCAAGTTTTACTAAAATTACCGACGAATTGTCCACCAGTTGTTATTACTCAGCATATTCCTAAAACTTTTAGTGCACGATTTGCTGCTCGTATGAATGAAATATGTGCAATTCATGTGCAAGAGGCGAAACATGGTCAAAAAATTAAAGAAGGGAATGCTTATGTTGCCCCTGGCGATCAGCATTTAACCGTTGTTTCAAAAGGTGGCTCTTTATTTTGTGTATTGGTTGATTCAGAGCCAGTGAATCGTCATAAGCCTGCGGTTGATGTGCTCTTTAATTCATTACTTCCATTTGCCGATAATGTGCAAGCAGTGCTACTCACTGGAATGGGCCAAGATGGAGCTAAAGGAATGTTAGCACTGAAAAATGAAGGAGCACGAACGATTATTCAAGATAAAAATAGCAGTTTAATTTGGGGCATGCCTGGTAGTGCATATATGATCAATGCGCATACTGACGAGTTCGATCTCAATAAAATATCGGCTCATTTATTAAAATATGCCGCATTAGATAAAATTCAAATGAAAGAGGTTCGTCATGGTCAATCTCGTTAATTTCAAACATAGCAAAAATATTTCCATTGTTGGCGTTTTAGCCTCTCTAGTTTTATTAGCGAATATTGTTTTTATTCATTCTTCTTTATTTTATTGGTTTACGGCAATTGTCATTACATTTTGTTTTTTATTAAATTTCTATCAGATCAATAAAAAACTTAATGAAGATGATATAAATACAGATGATTTAGTAAATAAAGCATCTGATCAAGCGATAGAGCAAACGTTTGAAAATGTTCAAAGTGCAATTATTCAACAAACAACCATCATTGAAGCTGAAATTGAACGGACAAAATCGATTGTTAAAGATGCAGCTGTTGGCATATCCGAAAGCTTTAAACACCTACAAAGCTTAAGCGCTGAACAGCAAGAGATGATCAACCTGATGATCAGTAATAGTCGCAATATTGGAGATGATGAAGGCACTTCACTTGAATCATTTGTTGTAGATTCAGGAAAAATACTAGAAGATTTTGTTAATGTCATCATTAATACGAGTAAGCAAAGTCTTGAAACTATGTCATATACCGATGAAATGGTGCGTCAATTTGATGGTATTTTCAAACTCATCTCGCAAGTAGAAAGTTTAGCAAGCCAAACCAATTTGTTAGCACTTAATGCGGCAATTGAAGCTGCAAGAGCGGGGGATGCTGGCCGAGGTTTTGCCGTTGTCGCCAACGAAGTTAGATCTTTATCTGTTACATCCACAGAACTTAATAGTGATATCCGCGATGAAATTGCTGGAGCACAAGAAGTGATCAAAAAGTTACGTGAGTCAGTTGAATTAATGGCTTCAGCTGACATGACATATACACTTGAAGCAAAAGATAAAGTCACTGTGATGATGGAACATGTGCAGAGTATGAATCTTCAAAGTAATCAAGTGGCAGAAAATTTATCAATATTGACACCAGAAATTACACAAACCGTTGGGGTTGCTGTTCGCTCTCTACAATTTGAAGATTTAACGTATCAATCATTGAACTCTTTACGTGTTAATTTTGGAAATTTACATGTGCTCGCTGATGAAATTTCTACTTTTAATATCCAGAAACATGAAGATTTACCTCACCAATTAGCAAAGCTACAACAAAGCTGTGCAAATATTATTGATAAAACTAATTCGCTTGATAAAACCCGTAGCGTGTCACAATCTTCAATGGAAGAAGGTGATATTGATTTATTTTAACTTACATTCATTTTTATGAATAAGGGATCACAATGACACTTAAAAAAACACTTTCAGATGATAAAAAATGCGTAACTATTTCAATTGAAGAGCGTTTTGATTTTTCTGTTCATCAACACTTTCGAGATGCTTATGCAGATTGTAACCAAAATGGTATGCAATTTATTTTAGACTTAGCACGGACAAGTTATATGGATAGCTCTGCTTTAGGGATGATTTTATTATTAAAAGATCATGTTGGAAAATTATCTGGCGAGCTAAAAATCATTAACCCTAACGAAGCCGTGAATAAAATATTAGAAATTGCGCAATTTCATCGTTTAATGACGATTGAGAGATAGTTATGCAAGACATTGCCGTGAAAACTCATACTAAGCTTGCGTTAGTAGTTGATGATTCAGCAATGCAATGCAAAGTACTTGGTGTTTTATTAAAAGAAGAAGGTTACAAAGTATTTAGTGCTAATGATGGCGCACGGGGCGTGGCAATG
>DAINNQ010000228.1:0-2394 GCA_036735825.1 Alteromonadaceae bacterium
TAATTGTTTAAACTGAGCACTGTCTGCATCACTAAAGCCGAGTTGTTGCTTTTCAAGTGCCGTTAACTGAGCTGTTTGTTGAGCTGATGTTAATCGAGAAAAAGGCTTATCGAACGCTTGCTCACTTTGCTTGTTGATTCGCTCAATAATAGCAATAGCGGTACTTTGTTCTTTCTTTTCATAACAAGTGATTAATTGATGATCGATAAAACCATGAACATCAAGTTCAGCGGCACTTGGCGAATCAGTCGTTGGGATCACCACCGCGCAAATATCACGTAATATTTGCATCTGCTCTAACGAAAATAATTTACCTGCTTTAAGAGCACTATCAAGCTGAGGTTGATAGTGCATTGCCGCGGCTAACGCTTGACCTGTTGCCAACTGTACAACAGCGCTTGCGCCAATCAAAGCGGTTAAACCTCGTAGAAATTGCCGTTTACTTTCGTTTTCCATCTCAGCTCCTAAATCAAATTGTCGACAACGCTTGGTTATTTTTACTTACTCGAGAGACATCAAACAGCTTGTATGGCGTTAGCCTGTTTCTTTCTCATGAATAAAACCAAGCCAGTAAAAGCGATGATCAATACAAAAGGAAAAATACTTAAATTAGCTAATGTTGCTTGCCCTGCTGCGAGTTCTGCCATTTGTGGATCAGTATTCACTGATAATGCTTGCTGGCGAGCTGAGTCAATCCAACCTCCTATCACTGGATTCCACATACTGACCGCAAACATACCTATTCCACCTAACATTGACATACCCAATGCCCCCGATTGCGGAATATTTTCGGCGACAAAACCCACCATAGTCGGCCAAAAATAGGTCACACCTAGAGCAAATAATAGTGCTGATATATAAACCATGTTGCCTGTCGCGATACTCATCGAATAAATACCAATAGAGGTCATCACCGCTGAATACAACAAAACGCCTGAGGGATTAAATTTATGCACTATTGGGCCAGCAAAATAACGTCCAACCGCCATCACGCCAGTGACCATTGCCATAATTAACATCGGCGAAGCTCCTGATGAACCTAGAATACGTTCTATCCATTGTTGCGTACCTAACTCACTGGTGGTGGTTAATGTCATACAAAACGCCATAAATAAAAATAACGGAGAAAATAACGCTTTAATATTATTGCTTGTGGATGTGTCAATATTGTCACTTTCAGGAAATGGCTGACTCAAAATCAAGTAGCCATAAATCACGGTTGGAATAAGCATCACGGCAATTTGTGCTTGCCAGCCAAAGCTCATGTCTGTCATCACTTTTGAAATCAACGCACCCACAACAATGCCACCTGGAAACCACACATGAAAACGATTTAACATCGTGGTTTTATTGCTGTGATAAATATCAGCAATCAACGGATTACAACCTGCTTCAACCGCACCATTGGCAAACCCGATACAAAAACTTGAAATCAACAACGCCCAAAAACCATCTGCAGACATAGTAAGTGCTAATCCAACTAAATGACCGATAAAAGCAATGATCACCAGTTTTTTCGCACCTAAAAAGTTGTAAAGCAAACCGCCAAGCATAGTGGCAATGGGGAACCCCAAAAATGCCATAGCATTAATCCACCCTAGCTGGGTGTCAGATAACGCAAAATCTTGACCTAATTGCCCTAAAATGCCTGCGCGAATAGCAAAGGTCATTGCGGTTACCGTTAAAGCTAAACAGCTAGCGATAAATAATTTATTGTGATTAATATGTTGCGACACTCTATTCCCCTCTACTCAAAACCAATATCCATCAATTACGAGTATTCATTGGTGGTTTTCACCTGTTGTTTTTATTTGTTTTTATTCGTTTTCTTTCATGATGTTCAGAAATCATGAATAACGCTTATTTTTCAATACCTAAAATTTGTCGATTAAGTGATTCGTCTTCACCACTTGAAGCAAAATCATCAAAAGCATGTTCAGGTTGCGTAATTAAATGCTCAGCAATAAAGGGCGCGCCTTCTTTTGCACCATCTTCTGGGTGTTTCAAACAACATTCCCATTCAAGCACCGCCCAACCATCAAAACCATACTGGGTTAATTTACTGAAAATTTGTTTAAAATCGATTTGCCCATCGCCTAATGAACGAAAACGACCCGGACGGTTCTGCCAGTCTTGATAACCACCATACACCCCACTTCTGCCATTAGGACGAAATTCAGCATCTTTGACATGAAAGGCTTTAATATGTTGATGATAAATATCAATAAATGCCAAATAATCAAGCTGTTGCAAAATAAAATGACTCGGGTCATACAAAATATTCACCCGTGGATGATTGCCCGTTGCTGTCAAAAATCGCTCAAAGGTGATGCCATCATGTAAATCTTCACCCGGATGAATTTCATAACAAACATCAACACCTGCATCTTCAAA
>DAINNQ010000228.1:2494-4909 GCA_036735825.1 Alteromonadaceae bacterium
TAAATCAAAAAGGCGCTTATCCCATGTGGGAATTTGTACGGCTTTGTAACCCAAATTTGCTGCCCATTGGCAAATATCTTTAAGATTATTAAAAGGCGCTGTGTCTTGGCAAAATTGTGCTAAAAATATGCCTGGCCCTTTAATTTTCGATGGGGATTTTATTAGTTTTTGAGCTTGGTGAGTCATATTATTGTTGCTCCGCCATATTAACGTTCAGTGAAAATGGCTGCCATTTCACCTCTGATTGACTTGCTTTAACGACATTTTCGATAAATGCCATTCCGCGGATGGCTTGCTCAATACCAGGAACATCAAAGGTGATATTGTCACAGGTTTGATAATTTTTATGAGCTCGAATTTGTCGAGCAAAGTTATGATAAATATTACCGAATGCTTCAAGATAGCCTTCAGGGTGACCTGCAGGTGTACGTATGGCTTGCTCAGCTGCAGGAGACATAGCACCTACACCCGTGCGAATAATTTGTGTCGCTTGAACATTAGATTTAAGCAACAAACTATTCGGCTCAAGTTGTGACCACTCTAGGCTTTTTTTATCGCCGTAAATTCTAAGTTTTAGGTTATTCTCATCGCCTATCGCGATTTGGCTTGCTAACAGCACACCTTTTGCGCCATTTGAAAATTTCAGCATGACTGTGCCATCATCATCTAACGTTCTGCCGGCCACCGTTGCCGTTAAATCAGCACATAACTCAGTGATTTCAAGCGCAGAGACATACTCGACCAAATTAGCAGCATGAACGCCAATATCTCCCATACAACAGCTAATACCTGACTTTGATTGATCTAATCGCCAGCTTGCTTGCTTGCTGTCTTCATCGGCTTTGTTTGCTAACCAACCTTGGCTGTACTCAACGATAATTTTGACAATACTACCTAGCTCTCCTTGCTCAATAAGGTGCTTAGCTTGTTTTATCAAAGGATAACCTGTGTAGGTATGCGTTAGCCCATAAAGTACATCATGCTTTTCTAGAGTATTTTTCAGTGCGAAGGCTTCTGCTAGATTCAGTGTCGCTGGTTTATCTGACATCACATGAAAACCATGTTCTATCGCTAATTTTGCAATAGGAAAATGCAGATGATTTGGGGTAACAATAGCGACAAATTCCATTCGCTCATCTTCAGGTAACAACGCTTCTCGCATGAACATTTCATCATAACTGGCATAACAGCGTTCTTCTGGCAAATATAATGCTCTACCTGAGTGTTTACTGCGTTGAGCGTCAGAACTAAAAGCTCCACAAACGAGCTCTATTTGTCCATCTAATGCAGCAGCAATACGATGAATAGCGCCAATAAAGGCTCCTTCGCCACCACCAACCATGCCCATTCGAATTTTTTTCATTGCTTAAAACTCACCGCTTAACACTTAACTTGTCTTTACTATAGAAGTTAGCAAATAAAATGTGTTATTAATAAATCGGTTTTCAGTGCAACAAATTCGGCGTTCTATTTATTAATCAAGATGTAGAGTTAGAATAAAAAACTATTCTCAACAGCATTTTTTATCTGGTTAATTAACTAGTTATGAATATTTTCCTATCAAGTAAGTCAAAACAATGAATGATAAAAGCGACAATCAATTTATCAACCAGATGGGGATCCAACAAGTGATAAGCATGTTTGACTTATTACCTGGAGTTCTGTTTTGGATAAAAGACAAAGATCATAATTTTATACATGCTAATCAAGCATTTATTAAACATAAAGGCGTTAAAGGTATCGAACAGATCCGAGGAAAAACCGATCATGATTTTTCTCCCAATCACTTAGCGAAACAATTTATTCGTGATGATGAAAAAATTTTAACCGGTCAGCAAGTAACTGAACGCCTTGAAATGAATATGACCGAAAGTGGCGATACCGCTTGGTACTCAACCTCCAAACGAGCGATCACTAACGGTAACGGGGAAATTATCGGCTCTTACGGTATAACTCGCCATTTGCAAAAACAAGCCATGGCGTTATCAGGCGTTGAGGCAATTAAAGTGCCTGTTGATTATATTCGAGCAAACTTTCAAAAAAACTTTACCATTGAAGAGCTTGCTGAAATTGCACATTTATCAGTAAGTGCACTTGAGCGACGCTTTAAAAAATACCTCACCAAAACCCCTAAACAATTTATTAATGAAGTGCGATTAGAAAATGCAAGAAAATTACTGGTTGAAAGTAATATCGCAATTTCTCAAGTGGGTGATCAAACAGGTTTTACCGATCACAGCTATTTTAGTAAGCAGTTTCGGTTGTTTTTTGGAGAACTACCTTCTGATTTTCGCAATAACTATCGCTCAAAAAATGAACCTTTAGATTCAGCTGGTAAATTTGATTATTAATTTTATTAACTAGTCGCCTTTGAATAAAATTTTTTATCAAATTGTAATAAAAAATGATTTAGCA
>DAINNQ010000229.1:0-4893 GCA_036735825.1 Alteromonadaceae bacterium
ATGTATAAGGAAGGTAAAGGCATATCACCAGATATTCCGTCTTCTGCTCATTTGGCATTGGACGTGGCGTACCTTGATGCGCTTAATCGCTTAAAAGACACCAGTAATGATCAAGAGTTAAAACAATATTACCGCTGGGTCGAGAGGGTCGTTTCAGCAAAAATGAATCATGATAAATTGGCGTTTGATTTACCCAAGTTAAGTGGGAAGCATAAATTTGATGAGTTTGTTTTTGAAATTCGTAAAGATGAATTATGGATGAGCTTCCGAAATCTTCCTTTGGTTAAGTTGACTAATTTAGGCAATGGATATTTTTATGATGATAGATCAATTCAACGCCAATTCTTATTTAAAGAGCGCAATAATCAATTGGAGTTGCATGTTTTAAGACTTTGGCATGAAGCGCGAGTCATTTACGAATAATAGAAATTTAAGTATGAAGAAAAATGCCGATTACTCAGTTTTATCTTTAAACTCACACAAGTCTTCAATAATACAGCTACCGCATTTGGGTTTTCGAGCAACACAAGTATAACGACCATGTAAAATAAGCCAGTGATGAACGTCAACTTTAAATTCAGCAGGAACCACTTTTAAAAGCTTTTGCTCAACTTCAACGACGTTTTTTCCGGGGGCAAATTTGGTGCGGTTTGAAACACGGTCGATATGAGTGTCTACGGCTATGGTAGGCCAGCCGAAGGCTGTATTTAACACTACGTTAGCGGTTTTTCTACCAACCCCTGGTAGGGCTTCAAGCGCTTCGCGATTTTCTGGTACTTCACCACCGTGCAAATCCACTAACATTTGGCAGGTTTTCATGGTGTTTTCTGCTTTGGTGTTAAATAGCCCAATGGTTTTGATGTAAGACTTTAAACCGTCGAGGCCTAGATCAAGAATGGCTTGCGGCGTATTAGCAACAGGATAAAGTTTTGCGGTCGCTTTGTTAACACCAACGTCGGTTGCTTGTGCTGATAATAAAACCGCAATGAGTAATTCAAAAGGAGAGTTAAAATTTAACTCTGTAGTGGGGTGCGGGTTGTTATCTCTTAAGCGAGTGAGTATTTCTAAGCGTTTTTCTTTATTCATAAGTGATAATGCTTGCTTTTAGTGTGCTTAACTATCAAAGTTTACGCGCACGCGTTCTATGTGTGCTTCTTGCTTTTTCGGTTGATGCTCAGCGATTTTTTCATCAATGATGTTTTTTGCCGCAATTAAAAAGCCCATGGCAATGAATGCTCCAGGCGGTAAAATGGCAAGTAAAAACTGGTTGTCTAGTTGCATAACTTCAATGCGCAGGCTTGCCGCCCAATCGCCAAAAAGTAAGGGCGCACCATCAAATAATGTACCTTGACCAAGAATTTCACGAATAGCACCTAAAACAACTAATACTAACAAAAAGCCCAACCCCATCATGAATCCGTCAAAACTTGCTTGTTTTACAGGGTTTTTCGATGCGTAGGCTTCGGCTCTGCCGATGATGGCACAGTTAGTGACAATTAATGGCAGAAAAATACCGAGTGACTCATAAAGCCCATAGGTAAAAGCGTTCATCAATAACTGCACGCAGGTAACAAATGCAGCGATAATTAAAACAAAAATAGGGATGCGAATTTCTTTTGGTACCCAATGTTGAATGGCAGAAACGGTGGCATTTGAGCAAATAAGGACAAACATGGTCGCTAGGCCTAAACCTAAAGCGTTAATCACCGTAGATGTTACTGCAAGTAATGGGCATAAACCGAGTAACTGAACTAAGCCAGGGTTGTTTTTCCACAAGCCTTGCCATGTGAGTTCTTTATATTCATTTGGGATATTCATAGCTCATCCTGACAACTTGGCGCTTGTTGAAATAACTGCTCTTTGTGCTGATTAAAGTAGCTAACCGTGCGTTTTACGGCATTAACAACTGCTCTCGGCGTTATGGTTGCGCCAGTGAATTGATCAAACATACCGCCATCTTTGGCAACTGCCCAGCGGCCATCATTTTCGCCAATAATTTTCTTATGGTTAAAGTCTAAAATCCATGGGCTTTTCCGTAATTCTATTTTATCGCCTAAGCCCGGTGTTTCTTTATGTTTCAGGGTTCTAACACCGCTGACACTACCGTCGAAGTTAATTGCCACTAATAGTTCAATATTACCGTTATAACCATCAGGGGCAATTGTGGTAATGGCGGCGGCAACGGGTTGTTCACCTAATTTTGCAAGATAGGCTTTTTGTGGATGCTTACCTAATAATTCATCGGTAATGGCAACACATGCTTGGCTGATGGCATTGTCATGACTGGCAGGGTCGATAAGCGCATTGAGGGTTAACACTAACTGTCTTTTTTCTTGCTGAATAATTTTATCTTGAGTTAATAAGTTAACAACTCCCACTAAGGCGGTACAAGCGATTGCAAATAAGGCAAGTAGTGTCGCGTTTTTTTCAATAATTTTACGCATTCATATTTCCTTATTTATGGCCGTAAGTACGTGGGCGAGTGTATTGGTCAATTAATGGCGCTGCCATGTTACAAAGAAGTACGGCAAAGGCTACGCCATCAGGATAACCACCATATTTACGAATGATAAACACTAAAAAGCCAGCTAGTGCGGCAAAAATAATTCGCCCTTTTACACTTGTTGCGCCAGAAACTGGGTCGGTCAAAATAAAAAATGCCCCTAACATGCACGCGCCATTAAACCAGTGGAATAGGGTAGATGCGTTGCCATCTGGGCTTAATAAAAATGCGATTAATGAGCAAATAAATAAGCTGACTAAGAAACTTAACGGTGTTACTAAAGGGATGGCTTTTTTAAAGATTAGAAAGATGCCACCGAGTAAAAATGCTAAATTAAGCCATTGCCAGCCTTCACCTACATAGTCACCTATCACGGGGTTTTGCATGCTTTCTTCAATGGTTAAGCCCAATGTTAGATTGGTTTTTACTGTGTCTAACGGTGTTGCCATGGTAAAGCCGTCAATATGCGTGCGAAGCTGCTCAACAGAATATCCATCGAAGGTAAAGTTGGTAAAAATAATGGAAGCTGTATTAATAAAATCTAAAGGTAACGACATCAACTCTAATGGCGGTAACCATGAGGTCATTTGCACAGGAAATGAAATAAGCAACATCACATAAGCGGCCATTGCTGGGTTGAATGGGTTATGTCCTATGCCGCCATAAAGCTGTTTAACAATAGCGATGGCAAAAAAACTGCCGAGAACAGTGATCCACCAAGGAGCAATTGCAGGCAAACTAATGCCTAACAATACCGCCGTTAAAATGGCGCTACCATCAAAAAGTTGTTCTGGAATGTTTTTCTCACGCAGAGATAAGATAGTAAATTCAGTGACAATAGCCGTGATTACAGCTAAACCAATATGGATAAGGTTACCCCAACCAAAAAAATACCACTGTGTAATAATACCTGGAATTGTCGCGTATATGACTAAACGCATTAATGCAGACGTTTTGCTTTGTAGATGATTATGCGGTGAACTCGCTATCCAATATGCCATGATCTATTTTGACTCTGCTTGTTGTTTTTTTGCTTTTGCTTTAGCGACTGCAGCAGCAATTCTGGCTTTTTTCTCAGCGGCTGCGTCATCCGGACTCTCTGCTTTTTCTGTGGCTGTTTTAAGGTCTGCTTGATTAAGCGCTGGTTTTGTTAAAGGTACTGATGCTTGCTCTTCACTAGAAGTTAATGGCGGTTGCTCAGTATTATTTTGATTATTCTTCTTAGCTTTTGCTTTAGCAACTGCAGCAGCTATTCGCGCTTTTTTCTCATCAATACTTTTATCATCAATACTTTTATCATCAATACTTTTATCATCAATAAAAGCAGACTCATGATTCTCTGACGAGTCAGTTGATTTTAGCTGAGTTTCATTTGTGTTATCGTTTTCAACCAAAGTGTTAGCCGTTTTTTTTCTAGCTTTTGCTTTGGCAACTGCCGCGGCAATTTTCGCTTTTTTATCGTCTGCATCATTCGCCTCAGTGTCAATATCAGCTTTAAATTCACCATTACCAGCGTGTCTATTTGCTGCTATCGGCACAGGCTGTTCGGATGGTTTTTCTTCATTGACTACAGACATTGAATTTTTTTTGGCTTGCTCTGCGGCTAATTTCTTAGCTTTCGCTCGCGCAATTGCGGCAGAAACTTGCGACTTTTTATTTATCTCTTCCTGAGTCGAAGTTTCATCATTTACCATCGCCTTTGCAGAGGCTGCTGTAGAGTTATCTTGGTTTGCTTGTGCTTTTTTTGCTTTAACTCTAGCAAGTGCTGCGGCAACGGCTGATTTTTCACTATTAGCTTCAGGCGTTCCTGAATTCATGCGCGCTTTGCGGGCAGCAGCAGCAGCTTTATGTTTTTCTTCGCGGGCAATTTTTTCACGTTCAAGCCGAGCTTTTCTGGCTTCAAAACGTTGTTTGGCATTTTCAGCTTTAATATCTAATAATTTTTGCTGACGAATTTCTGCTTTTGCCACTCGATAATAATGCACCAAAGGAATATGACTTGGACACACATATGCGCAGGCGCCACATTCAATACAATCAAATAAGTTAAGTTCATCAAGCTGCTGGTGATCTTTTGCTTTAGCGCTCCACTGTAGCTCTTGAGGTAATAACTGACTTGGACAAACTTCAGCACATTGACCACAACGAATACATTCAACTTCTTGGTTTTTATTCGGTATTTCTTGCTCACTTGGCGCCAGTATACAGTTAGTGGTTTTAACAACAGGCACATGCGTATTAGGCAAGCTAAATCCCATCATTGGGCCGCCCATCACAATATGCTTTCTCTGCTGTTGAGGATAACCACATTGCGATAATAAAAATTCGATGGGTGTACCAAGTAATGCCCAGACATTTTGGGGCTTATTAAGCGCTTGACCAGAAACTGT
>DAINNQ010000230.1:0-4840 GCA_036735825.1 Alteromonadaceae bacterium
GCATCATAATGGCGCCAGTTAAGCCAGCTAGCCCTGCTGTTCTGCCTAAACGCTCAGATACGCCTTTACAAGCATCGCCTAGTGCGGCGACTGGATTTTTTTGCGCCTGATTACCTAAATATATTTCGGCATAAAGGGCAGGTAAGGCAAGTAATACGGTGACCAGCAAATAGACAAATAAAAATGCCCCACCGCCATTATTTGCCGCTTGAGTTGGAAAGCCCCAAATATTACCTAGCCCAATGGCAGAACCCGCTGCGGCAAGGACAAAACCTATACGTGAATGAAAAGAGTCTCTTGTTTGAGTCATATAAAAGTCATTATTATTTTTTTATTTGTGCCCGAGCTTACCGAGTTCAACAAGGATAGTGAAGCGATTTTAATGTTTTATTGTTTTTCACAAATTGGCTTAATTAAAAGAATGTAAAAGTTTGCAGACACTATTTTATTCTCCCCTTGAAGCTGGCATTATTCGCACCCATATAAACTATCACTAAATTGTTACCTAATAGGTGTGTCATGCTGCAATATCAAATTATTCCCGTAACCCCTTTTCAACAAAATTGTACCTTGTTTTGGTGCGATGAAACGAAACAAGCGGCTGTTGTTGATCCAGGCGGAGATATTGAATTATTGATCAGTGCTATTGAAAATCATGGTTTAACCCTGAGCAAAGTATTGCTAACTCATGCACACATTGACCACGCTGGCGCAACGAAAGCATTATCAACTCATTTTGGTGTCCCCATTGAAGGGCCTCACCATGAAGACCAATTTTGGATTGACTTAATTCCAGAGCAAAAAACGCGATTTGGATTTGAATATGCTGAACATTTTACTACCGATAGATGGTTAGATCAGGGTGACAAGGTTTCTTTTGGTAATATCGAATTAGAAGTGTATTTTTGCCCAGGCCATACGCCAGGGCATGTCATATTTTTCCACCGTGAATCAAAACTTGCTCAAGTAGGTGATGTCTTGTTTCGAGGTTCTATTGGTAGAACAGATTTCCCTCGCGGTGATCATGCTACTTTAATTAAATCGATTCGAGAAAATTTATTTCCACTTGGAAATGATGTGCGATTTATTCCAGGACACGGGCCTATGAGTACATTTGGTGAAGAACGACGCAGCAATCCCTTTGTTGGTGACGCGGTAAGATAGAGATAATTGCTATGGCTTCATTAGTTTTTCGTTTTCAACGTCGTTTAAAAAAGATTGATTCTAGCCCATTATTTCAATGGTCAGTTATCAGTGTCATTATTGTTTCCGCGTTATTAATTGGTGCGAAAACCCATAACCTTTCTCCTACGGTTATGCATGCTATCACGTTACTCGATAACGCGGTCACCGTATTTTTCTTATTCGAAATTATTATTCGCTTTATGGCGACACGAAAGAAAAGGTTATTTTTTAAAAATGGCTGGAATATTTTCGATACTGTGATTGTGATCGGTAGTTTAGTTCCTGACGGTGGTTCTGGTATTTTACTTGCCCGTTTATTACGAGTCTTTAGAGTGTTGAGGCTCATTTCTATGGTGCCTGAGCTGCGCTTGTTGATTAATGCGCTGCTAAAAGCTATTCCTCGCATGGGCTATATAGCCTTGTTAATGTTCGTTATATTCTATATTTACGCCGCCATTGGCAGTATATTATTTCATGACATAAACAAAGTGTTATGGGGAGACGTGTCTATTTCAATGTTGACTTTGTTTCGCGTGGCAACATTTGAAGATTGGACGGATGTTATGTATGAAACCATGGCCGTTTTCCCATCCAGTTGGATTTTCTACCTTTCGTTTATCTTTTTAACCGCGTTCATCTTTTTAAATATGATGGTGGGGACGATATTAGAAGTGATGGGCGAAGAGCATGAAAATCATCGAGCACAATTACATGGTGAGAGCAGTGAAGGTGGAGAGCCAGCAAGCCGAGCTCAAATTGAAAAGCTAGAAAATGAACTAGCTGAAATTAAACAACTTTTATTAAATCAAACCTCTAAAAATTAGCCTTGTTCCTAAAAAACATAAAGGGTAATTATTTTGCCCTTTATGGTATGTAAAAATAGAACCTTTGTATAATTTTTATTTTGAACGTAGTATAGAAAAATCAATATTCGAAAGCGGCAAAAATTATTTTTCAGAGGTGTAAATGCTAGGTTTCATTAGAAACTTATTTTTTGTTTTGTTGTGTGCCTGCTTTAGCGCCACTGAACTGTCTGCAGAAAGTTTTAATCTTACTCAATCTCTTGCTGATATAGAAAATAATGCCGATAAAAATAATGCACTCCAATCGAGTAAGCAATTATTAGAAAAATTCCCTGCGCCAAATCGCGAACGCTTAGCTATTTTAGAGATACAAGCCAAGCTCTATTTCGAATTGCGTGACTTTGATAATGCTCTGCGGATTACCGAAGAAATTCTGAGTATTGCTAAAAAAAATCAATTAAAACATGTCGAAGCAAAATCGTACAAAATGCTCGGAATTTATCATTATTATATGGGCAATTACCCTAATGCTTTGCAAGCCTACACTACCTCTTTGACGTTTTATCAGTACTTTAATGAAGACCTTCAGCAAGCGAATTTACATAATAATATTGGCTTAGTTCATGCGGCCATGGGCGACACGTTAAAAACGTTGGAAAGCTATCAAATGGCTGAAGCTATTTATGAAAAAAAGGGCACAGAGTTCGATATTGTTGATATTCGATATAATATTGCCGGTTTATATTTACGCCTGAGACGTTTTGATATCGCTATCGAGATGTTTGAGAAAGTGATTGAAAAACGTATCGAATTTAATGATGAGCAAGGTTTAGCGAGTGTTTATTCTGATATTGGTGTTACCTATAAACAACGCGGCGACTATGAGTTAGCGCTTCGTTATTTGCTAAAAGCACTCACGTATTATCTAGAAAAAAATGATCGCTACAATTTAGCGGCTACTTATCATAACCTTGCTGAGGTTTATAATGAACTGAATCAGTTTCCTCAAGCTCAAACCTATTCTCAACAAGCGATTGAATTAAGTGAAGAGCAAGGTTATAGCGCCATTCTTGCGGGCAGCTTGCAAAGTCTATCTCAAGCATTATTTGCTTTAGGAGAAATAGATAAACCGCTATTGTTACTTGAAAGATCAACAGAAATTGCCAATAAATCCAGCTACTTGCAACAAATAAGAGCCAACTTAGCCTTGTTATCGTTACTGCAAATCGCTACGGGGGATAGGGCGACAGCACTAAAAACAAAACAAGAGTATGCTTCATTAACTCAAAAACTATCAAACGATCAACTCAATGAGTATCTCGCCAAGTTTGAATCAACAGAATTAAAGCAGCAGGTAAAGCAACTATTACAAAATAAACAGCTTCAGCAATTACAAATGGAGCAAGCCAGTGTGCAGCGAAATTTTCTATTTGCTGTTACCTTGTCAATTCTACTAATTTTATTTTTTCTTTATCGCCGCAAGATAGATAAGCAATTAAAAGCCAATTTAGAAATTAAAGTGCAGCAAAGAACGCAAGAACTTGAACGAGTCGCCGAACAGTTGCAGCGTGCAAACAATGTAAAAAGCCAATTTCTGGCGAATATGAGTCATGAAATTCGAACACCTTTAACGTCAATTATTGGGCAAGCAGAAGCGATTATTAATGGCGATGTTGAAGAGCATTATTTAGTTAAAGAAGTCGATATTATTCATGGTAATAGTTTGCATTTACTTGAATTGATTAATAATATTTTGGACTTAAGTAAGATTGAAGCGAATAAATTAGAGCTTGAACTACACCAGCAAGACTTGCACAGTATTTTTCATGAATTGGTGAATATGTTTACTGAACAAGCTCGTAGTAAAGGACTAACATTTGAAATTATTCATTCTTTACCTGCGCCATTTATCCTTAATATTGATGGCTTACGAATCAAGCAAATATTAATTAATTTATGTTCCAATGCGCTTAAATTTACTCATCAAGGCAAGGTAACAGTTAGCGTTTCGACAAACGAAAATGAACTGATTTTTAAAGTATCGGATACCGGTATCGGGCTAAGTTATAGTCAAATACAACAAGTTTTTGAAAGCTTTACGCAAGGTGATAGTAGCATTAGTAGACGCTTTGGCGGTTCAGGTTTAGGTTTATGCCTATCAGAACAGCTAGCTAAATTAATGCACGGCCGAATAGAAATCGAAAGTACGTTAAATCAAGGAAGTACATTTTCATTTTTACTGCCTATTTCTCTGCCTACAGGATTGACTCAATCATCTGAATTACAGGTTGTTTCAGTGGATAGCCTAGTTAAAGATAAACCCCTATATATTGGTACAATTTTACTTGCTGATGATCATGATGATAATCGTCGACTCATCGCGCGTTTTTTAACGTCGTTAGGCTTAAAGGTCATAGGTGCTTGCAATGGCAAAGAAGCGATAGAGCAGTATTTAAAATATCAACCGAAAGTGATTTTACTTGATATACAAATGCCCGAAGTTGATGGCATTGAAGCGTTTCATATTTTAAGGCAAAAGGGCTGTACTGAACCTATTATCGCCTTAACCGCGAATGCGATGTCGCATGAAGTGGCACATTATATTGAGCTAGGTTTTAGTGGGCATTTAAAAAAGCCTATCGAAAGAAAAGAGTTTATTGCCATGCTTGATAAGTATTTCAATAACGATGCAACGTTCACCCAAGCTAATAATGCTTTAGATAGCATAGATATGTCAGACTTAATTTTACAATTTAAGTCTAATCTAGTGTTAGAGCAGCAAGATATTGTTCTACATATTAAAAATAATGATTATGCGCTTTTGGCTGATCTTACTCATAGAATCGCTGGAG
>DAINNQ010000231.1:0-4831 GCA_036735825.1 Alteromonadaceae bacterium
TGTGTGTGATAATTACGGTTTTATGATGGTTTTATGACAAAAAACTCCTTGCATAGTCTAGATAAATGTTCTTAAATTAAGTGTCGATTGCAGTTCTATATCGGCCACCAAACATCTAATAAAACTATATTTATCATTTAGTTATGGAGACTCGTGTATGAGAAGACAGAAAAGAGATCGTTTAGGTAGAGCACATTCAAATGGTTATCAAGCTGGGCTTTCAGGTAAAAATAAAGAAAATTGTCCTTATCAAAATATCGATGCAAGATCAGAATGGCTCGGTGGTTGGCGAGAAGCAGTAACAGATAGAAATTCGGGGTTATTTAAATAATTAAGTCAATTCGTATAGTTAATAAACAAGCAAAAAAACATGTTGTATCAAGCCCTCTTTCCGAGGGCTTTTTAATGCCTGCTTTTCTGCAATTACACTTTAACGCTGGCAAATAGGGCAGTTACTTTGTTTTGACAAGTTAAATTGTTGCCATTCGTTATTAAAGCCATCGTATAAATTTAATTGATTGTGTTTTACGTCAATATCAGTGAGAAGTTTTATTGTTTGTAGTGCTTGCATGCCAGCAATAATGGCTAACACAGGGCCAACAATACCTACGGATTGGCAATTATTTTCAGGTGGTTTTTCACTGACGGGGAATAAACATTGATAACAAGCGCTATCATCTTTTCTCGGGTCTACGACCAGTTGTTGACCATCAAACCCTGTAGCAGCACCGACAACAAAAGGTTTTTGATGTTCAACACAAAGACGATTGATTAAATAGCGGGTGGTAATGTTATCACTGCAATCAATAACAACATCAACTTGAGGAATATAAAATTGCGCTAATTCTTCATCTAGCATTTCGTCGATGATTTCAAATTCAACATCAGGGTTATTTTTTTGTAACTTCTCACCCGCACAATCCGCTTTATTGTGATTCACATCTTTTTCACCAAAGAGCACTTGCCTTTGTAAATTGGTGATATCTACTTGGTCGCCATCAGCAATAATGATTTTTCCGACTCCTGCGGCCGTAAGGTACATACTGACGGGATTTCCCAAACCTCCCATTCCTACAATAAGTACGCTAGCATTACGTAATTTTAGTTGCCCGTGCTCTCCAATATGCTTGAGCATAATTTGACGGCTATATCTAAGCTGTTCTTGAGTTGTTAACACGTGATCCTCGAATGATTTTCTGTGGGTAGTTGTAAATGTTGGGTCATCGTTCTCACGGCATTCACTTTAAATTGAATATAAACGTATTGGTTGATTATTAAGCTTAACTTTTCTAATGAGAACGAAGAAATACTGGCAAAAAACGGTTGCTGATGACAAGATACTGTCACTAAAACATGATCCGCAAAATGCTCAATTGCTGTAATTTGACCATAAAGTAAATTGACAATTGAGCTATCACTCGGCTCTTTTATCGTTATGCTAATGTCGCTAGCATAGAGATAACACCTTAGCTTTTGACCAATACATTCTTCTTTGTTTAATGGTAAATCTAGCGCTGTTTCAGAGAGGTAAATCGGTTGGTCAAAGCACGACAGTTCGATGAGCTTATGTTGATGATTAATCTGAGTAATTGGCAACATTAAACTGGTTTGTTGTTCAATTAAATTCGTGTGATTGAGCTGATGTATTACCTGATGAATATCGCCAAAATCAATCACTTTCCCTTCGCTGATCACGATAAGTTGATCGGCAAGTTGTTGTAATTCTTCACTGCTATGGCTGACATAAATCATAGGTAATTTTAAAGCCGTTTGTACTTTTTTAATCACAGTCACTAATGTTGCTCGGCTTACTCTATCTAACGCACTCAATGGCTCATCAAGTAAAAGTAACTGCGGCTCAGATAAAATAGCTCGTGCCAGTGCAACCCTTTGTTGTTGACCACTGGAGAGATTATCAATCTGGCTATTTAAAATCGGTTTGATACCCGTTAGCTGAATAATTTCATCAAAATTAAGTTGGGGTTGTTTACAGCGCTTGCGCGCAAATAGAAGATTTTCTTTTACTGATAAATGCGGAAATAATCGCGAATCTTGAAACACCATAGAGACTTGTCGCTGCTCACTGGTAATAAATTGCTTAGCTCTGGTGTGTTGAAAGCTCTGTTGGTTAAAAGCGACTTCACCCATGGCGTGCTGATTTAAGCCGGCTAAAACTCTTAACAGGGTAGTTTTTCCTGAGCCTGAATGACCAAAAATACCGAGTATGCCAGTAAAAGTAATTTCTTGGTTTATTTGTAAGGTGAAATTACCTTGTTGATGAGAAAAGTTTAGCTTGAGTCGGTTTTCCATCAAGACACTCCTAAACCATTGCCTTGATTACGCTTTTTATATTGAGCAGTGCTTTTATGATTTAATAAATACAGAGCAGACAGCATAACCAATGAAGCAATCACCAAACCAATGGCAAGTATATGGGCTTGTTGGTAATTAAAAGCTTCAACATGATCAAATAAGGCAATAGATAAAACTCGAGTTTCGCCAGGAATATTACCGCCTATCATCAGTACTACACCAAATTCGCCAACTGTGTGGGCAAACCCTAAACTGGCTGCGGTAATAAAACTCGCTCGAGTGATTGGAAAAACGATATGAAAAAAGCGATCGAAAGGTCCTGCACCTAACATGGCTCCAGCTTCTAAATAGCGATCACCTAGTTGCTCAAAGGCTTTTTGCAGAGGCTGAACAACAAACGGGAGAGAATATAAAATAGAGCCAATAACCAAAGCACTAAAACTAAATGCCAATTGTTGGCCTGTGGCCGCTTGCCACATTTTTCCTGGTAGATATTGCGGCGAAAAAGCAATCAGTAAAATAAAAACCGAGTACCGTTGGTGGTAACACCAAAGGTAGGGCGACTAATGCTTCAACCAATACTTTAAAGCGACTTCGCATTTTGGCTAAATACCAAGCGAGCGGTGTCCCGATCAGCATTAAAATTACGGTTGTAAGCCCCGCCATTTTTAATGTAGTAACAAGCGCTAAGCCGTCGTCAGAAAATTCAAACATGGTTAGTTAATTTCCTGTACGGTTTGCTTGGCATCTTGCGATAAACTCTTTGCAGAATCATAACCGTGGCGTTGAATAATGCCTTGGCTTTCATCACCTAAAATAAAATCAAAAAAACGTTCAGCATTAGCGAATTGCTGGCTACGGGCTAGCACCGTTATTTGTTGCTCTATGGCTTGATAAGCCTTTGAAGGCAATAACACGCCGTTTAAATTATTGACGGTAAGTTGGCTAGTTGCCACTATTCCTAAGGGCACCGCTTGGCTATAAAGCTGCTGAAAGGTTTGATTAATGTTGATGCCGATGATTAAACGAGGCTTGATATTTTCCCATAAGTGATTGTGTTTTAAAAACTCTTTTGCTGCTTTGCCATAAGGAGCAATTTTCGGGTTAGCGATGGCGAATTTATTCGCATTATTGTCATCTTTAAGGTTAGCTAAAATTTCGCTTGCTGTAGGGATGAGTTTTGCTTGTTGTTGTTGCCACGAAGCGGACCAAAATGACAAAGTGCCAAACGCATAACTGGCAGTTTTATTTGGCAAAGCTAGTTTTTCTTTGACTAATCGTTGCGGGCGTTCTTTGTCGGCTGACATAAAGACATCAAAGGGCGCACCATGCTTTATTTGCTGATATAAGTTGCCTGATGAGCTACTAATTAGTTGCACCTTAATGCCCGTTTCTTGCGTAAATAATGGCGCTAATTGTTCTAAAGTCGGGGTGAAATTTGCAGCAACGGCGATTCGCAAGGGACGATGTTCTTGAACAGTGTTGTTCTGAGCTGCTTGTATTGATGGTGAAAGCGTAATCATACAGAGACTAGCAATTATGATAAAAATTACTGGCGCAATCATACAAAGCTGAGGTGATAAAACGTTTCTCGTGTTATTGATTTGGTTGCGCATTGTTATTCGTGTTTCACCTTAGTCGTACCGTTTTTTATTTTGCCGTTTATTCCTGCCGCTTATTCCTTCCATAGCGCCGCTTTTTCTTGATCGCTTTGTTTAGCGTCAAGCCAATGGTGTTCGCCATCGCTCAATTCTTTTTTCCAAAAAGGGGCTTTTATTTTCAAAAAATCCATAATGAATTCGCACGCGGCAAAAGCATCTTGTCGATGTTTGCTAGTCACCCCCACAAAGACAATTTGCTCACCAACAAGTAATTGCCCAATTCTATGAATGACACAAACTCGGCCTATTTGCCATTGCTGTTGTGCCTGTTCGATGATTTTCTGTAAAGAGTTTTCTGTCATGCCAGGATAATGTTCAAGATAAAGTCCTGTAACCGTTTTTCCTAAGTTTGCATTGCGCACTCGGCCACTAAACGTGACTACTGCGCCATCAACAGGGTTATCTTTTTCTAGCAAGTCGACTTCATGCCCTAAGTTAAAGTCATCCGTTTGAATACTGATTTTTACTGTTGAGTTCATTAGTCTAACCACCCGTTACTGGCGGGAAAAACGCCACTTCATCGCCTAAATTGACAGGGTGTGTTTTATTAACCATTTCTTGATTAACTGCAGACAATAAGCTGCTGTTAAAGGCGTTTTGCCATTGCGGGTTTTGCGCGATCAAAAAAGCAATCACTAGCTCAATTGTGTTGATGTTGTTATTGCTTAATTCTTCAGCACTAATGACTGTTTCCTGACAAGCTAACTGTTCACGCAATGAAGCGAAAAATAATACTTTTATCATTTTGGTACTCGTTTGTTTGAAAATTGCCCTCAAAACCCAAAATACAAATATTTTGAGGTTTATTCATCATTAGGCTTGCCACTTGCCTGATTTGCCGCCTTCTTTAGTCAGCA
>DAINNQ010000232.1:0-4795 GCA_036735825.1 Alteromonadaceae bacterium
CAAATTCATTGTTTTTAGCCGCAAAAATTAACGATTGTTTTGATTTATACACACCGAGTTTTTTAAAGACAAGGCGATCATATTCATTCTCGGTGACAAGATTCTCATCCACCAAGTCTTTTGAATAATGAATGTCAGTGGTTGCACCGCCAATATCAAGCAGAATAAACGGGTTTACCACAGAATATTTTGAATCGATAAACGGCAAAGTTTTGTTAACAATATAAGGCGTTGAGAAAATTTGATTATCGGTAATACTGTACAAATCTTTAATATCTTCTTTACCTTCAATATCTTGCTGATACAAGTTAGTTAAATATTCTTTTAAAGATTCTTCAACAATATGCAAACGGTCATCAATAATATTAGGCAGCACAACGACATCGTCAATGTTGCTTTTTATCGCCGGCGCATCACGTTCACTGCCAACATAAACAATATTTGAATATTTAAGTTTCGCTAAATAGTGATACAAATCGTCAGAAAAGTTATCACCGTTGGAATTAATGCCACCAACGATTATCACAACATCAATTAAATCACTCGGTACTGTGTACTGGTCAATGTTCTGAAACAAAATAGTATCAATAATATTAATGCCAGAATTAAAGGCTATATTGGTGGCATATTTAAGAGAAAATGATTGAGTGACACCAATAATTAACGTGCTTAAACCACCATTAGCTGAAGAACAAATATGAATATCTTTTTTGGCAAATTTTTCAATTGAGGTGCCACACTTTTGCGTTAAGTCATCCAAGATAGATTTATTAAAATCGCGAAAATGCTGCTCAATGCTTGTCGGCGTGCTGAGTTTAAAATAAGTACTACCTACATCAATGAGCAATTTTTCTTGCTGGGCATTTTTTGTTTTTACTTGGCTCATTGCATAATTCCTATATCGTGAATAATGTCATTAACAATACTGGTGGTATCTTTTGTTAAATCGCATTGGGCTTTTTCATAGGCATAACAACGATCAGGAATAGGAACATTACCGCGCTTGATGATACGAATATTTTTCTTAGCATCACGAATTGTGATCATGTTGTTATGATTAATAATATGAGGAGAAAACGGCACATCAATTATGCCGTTTTTGATCGAGTTAAATACTTTTCGCCACAACGTATCGGCGGGATCGTTAAAGACCGCTTCCATAATTGCTTTTACTTCAAGCGTTAAAATTTCTTCTTCTTGCTCGTCTACCACGTTAGGTAATCCATTTAAAATGCCTAAAGAATATTGCGTATTCGCCACGGTTTTAGCGTTAGCTTCTTTAGTCGGAATACCTGACGCCTCTTCTCGGGTTTTGGTGATGATCTTGTCCGCACCCACCATAGAGGCGATAACAGTAGCAATACTAATGAGTTGCTCTGCATAGTCTTTATTAGTTGGAAACGCGCCCATCCATTGATGATAAACTAAATGAATGGCGGCATGGCCACAGTTAATTTGCTCGGCATAATATTTGGCTAATTTTTTCAAAACCGCGCCTGTCACTATGTCTTGGTTCATTGAACCTTGCTGAGCAAATGAGACAGAAAAAGACGTTACTCCTTCTTCTAATGACAACAACATTTCCAGCAGCTGAATAACAATAGTTATAGAAGGCGGCACTAAGGTGGCGGTTAATGGTCCAAAAGATTCGCGATTAATGGGCTCATTTAATTTTGAATAATTGGCGCATACTCTTTCAACATACTTCCAATACAAAAAGGCTTTATCTAACGGGAAATTTTTAGAATAAGGCAACAGATACGTTATCGGCCCACCTTCAATTTCAAAAATACCCGAGGCAATCGCCGTTTCAATAAGCAAGCGCGCATCAGGTGTTCCGTGGCGTAAACTGACTGGCTTATTAAAATGCGTGATCATTTTACGCGTGGTGCGATAACCATGATTAACCAAAGGATAACCATTGAGCATATCAACATCGTTCTCTTCACTTAAACGCAGCATCTTTTTTGAAGTGGCGTAATCATTGAGCCTAGTATTGGAATCAATGGTTAAAGGTAGTACATCAACATTGGCATCGACAAAAAACTCATACAGCGCAAATTGTTTTTTATAAGTAGGAAAGCCACCGCGCGGTTGCACCAACATTTTTTGCTTATTTTTAAAGTGATGAGAGATAAATAATTCTTTGCTGGCGTTGGTGACAAATTCATTCACTTCTGCAAAATCAAAGGTATCGACAAATTCATTGTTGAGAATGATTTCTCGTTCTTCTTGCAATAAACTCATTGGTTAGTACTCACTTCTAATTGTCTCTCTTTAATCAAGTCTTCAAGCATGTCTAAACCGCTATTTAAATCCACCTGATGGCACACCAAGTCAAAACCATAATTTTTGTAACGGGGAATAATATCTTCCGCATTACCCGTGCCAACCACAAGGTTGCCACCGATCATCATAATGACGTTATCTAATTTTTTGTATTTGGCCTTGAGTAATTTCACCTCACGACCCCAGCCTTCCGCTTCGCCATTTAACGATGAAATCAATAACACTTCTGCGCCCGTTTCAATGACTGCATCAAAAAACTCTTCTAAATAGGTATTTACCCCAAGATTAAACACTTCAAATCCTCGCGCTTGCAAAGACAGATCAATTAATCGGTTGGCTACCACATGGATGTCGTTACCAACAACGCCAGTTACTACTTTCATAAAAATGTGCTCTCAATGTGCCATTTAGCTGTTATTTGGGTTGAATTAGACTGATATTTTTAGCAACAAAAACACCAAAATGCACTGTTAGTTATGCGCCAAACCACCCAAAGTATATATATTCACTAATACTGAATATATAATAACAATTTTTCTATCAAAACACTCCTTTGATGATAGAATACTGCCTTATAAGTAAGAACAGGAAAGATATATGACATTTTTTACAGCTGATATTTGTGATGAATACAGTGATAACGTTCAAGTTTTAGCCGCTGGCTATAATAACTACGGTGGCGCGAGTAAATGCCAAGGTGAAATCATCACCATTAAGCTTGATAAAAATAATGCCGATTTGATCAAATTACTAAGAGATGAAGATGGTTCGGGCAAAGTAGTGGTGGTTGATGTTGCTCAAGAATATTTTGCGGTTGTTGGCGAAAATTTAATGAAGTTCGCACACAATAATAACTACTCGGGCATCATAATTAACGGATATATTAGAGACACATTTCAAATCACTGATATACCTGTAGCGCTATATGCTTTAGGTACTTGCCCAAGAAAATCTATTCCTGTTACCGCCAGTGAAAGTAACATCACACTCTCATTTGGCGGTGTAACTTTTACACCAGGTCATTATGTTTATGCTGACACCGATGGCATTATTGTTTGTGAACATAAACTGGTTTAATTGTAAGTTTTGATACCTGCATAATTTTATCGCTAAAACACAAAAAGCCGTAAGTTAGTCAATATCACTTACGGCTTTTTCTTTAAGCTCATTAATTTACATGATGAGCTTTAAGTATTTTTATATTAAAGTACTTTAGCGATTGATTGCGTTAAATAGTTAACATTATCAGGCGAAATACCCGCAAGACTGATACGGCTAGAACCGACAATGTAAATACTAAACTCATCTTGCAAACGTTGTACTTGTGCTTGATCAATGCCTAAGAATGAAAACATACCATTTTGACGCGTAATAAAACTAAAATCGCGCGTTACACCATTCTCAACCAGTTTATCTACTAATAGCTGACGCATGTTATTGATACGATCACGCATTTCAGCAACTTCGCTATGCCATTGCGAAGTTAATTCTGCTGAACTTAAAATCGTTTCAACAATTGCCGCACCATGGGCAGGTGGCATTGAATAGATCACGCGTACCACAGAAAGTAACACTGAACTGATAATATCAGCAGCAAGCGCAGTGCTACCAATGATAGAACAAGCACCAATACGTTCACGGTATAAACCAAAATTCTTTGAACATGAGCTACAAATAATCATTTGATCAAGTGCGTCTGCCATTAAACGTAAGCCATAAGCGTCACTTTCTAAGTCTTGGCCAAAGCCTTGATACGCCATATCAACCACTGGCATAAAACCGACTTGTTTAGCAACATCAGTCACTTGCTGCCATTGCTCATTACTTAAGTCCATACCGCTAGGGTTATGACAACAAGCATGCAACAATACCGCATCTTCTTTCGGCACATTTTTTAATGCTGCCAACATGCCGTCAAAGTCTAAACAATTGTTCTCATAATCATAATACGGATACGTTTTTACGGTTAAGCCTGCCGCTTCGAAAACCCCTTTATGATTCGCCCAAGTCGGGTTACTCACCCAAATTGTTGCACCGGGTGTACACGTTTTAATGAATTCGCCAGCCACACGTAAAGCACCTGTACCCCCTGGCGTAGAAACTGTACGCACTCTATTTTCAGCAATCACTTTATGATCACCTAAAATAAGCGCCGTCATTTTTTCGTTAAACAATACAGAACCTGATGAACCTAAATACGCTTTACTGGCTTCTTGATCAACACGAAATTGTTCAGCTGATTTAACACAAGCTAATACCGGTGTATTACCGAGTGCATCTTTGTAAATACCAGCACCTAAATCAATCTTATTAGGATGATTATCAGCTTTGAATTTGATTGATAATCCTAAAATAGGATCAGCGGGCAATTGCTTTAACTGGGAAAACATAGCTATTTATACCTTTAATATACAGCGAATAGTGAATATTGAATAACAAAGAGGGCGATTATAGCGCAATAAATGGGAGTATTTGTAGTAAAAAGTGAAACTTTATACATTAAAAC
>DAINNQ010000233.1:0-4766 GCA_036735825.1 Alteromonadaceae bacterium
TGGCGCATGGTGAAATGCCATCTGATGAAATAGTTGCTGGGCTTTTATTATTAATTGCTGGCGTTTTGTTGGTTACACCTGGTTTTGTGACAGATTTTTTTGGTTTGTCTCTGCTCATTCCGCAGGTGAGAAAATCACTGATCCAAACAGTACAACAGCATATTAAAACCAGTACAGTAAGTTCTGCACAAAGCTTTAGTTTTCACTCACAATCGTTTACCCAGCATTCACAACACCAACAACCATTTAATGAGAATGTGGACGATAGTATTGAGCAATCCGTTAAAGGTAAAACCTTAGAGGGTGAATTTGAACGTAAAGAGTAAAAAATTTACTTTTAGGGCTTGTGAAGTCATAAAACACCCCCATTTCATATCCAAACAATTTTGTTAACCCTTAAATAAATAGTTATATCTCAGGAGAGAAATCAATGAGCATTCGTCCATTACACGATCGCGTAATCATCAAGCGTAAAGAAGTAGAGTCAAAATCTGCCGGCGGTATCGTTTTAACGGGTAGCGCTGCTGAGAAATCAACTCGCGGTGAAGTTATTGCTGTAGGCAATGGCCGTATCCTAGAAAATGGTGATGTGCGTGCGTTAGACGTAAAAGTTGGTGACCAAGTTATTTTTAACGAAGGTTACGGCGTGAAAACTGAAAAAATTGACGGCGAAGAAGTGTTGATTTTAAGTGAATCAGACATTTTAGCCATCGTAGAATAATCCAAGCATTTTCATATTAGATGTAGAGCTTAGCTCCATCTCGCAATTTTAAAGGAGTCATAAAAATGGCAAAAGACGTATTATTTGGTAACGACGCACGCGTAAAAATGCTTAAAGGTGTCAACATCTTAGCAGACGCAGTAAAAGTAACTTTAGGTCCAAAAGGCCGTAACGTAGTGTTAGATAAATCATTTGGTGGTCCAACAATCACTAAAGATGGTGTATCGGTTGCAAAAGAAATCGAATTAGAAGATAAATTCGAAAACATGGGCGCACAAATGGTAAAAGAAGTGGCGTCAAAAGCGAATGATGAAGCTGGTGACGGTACAACTACTGCCACTGTTTTAGCACAAGCTATTGTTAACGAAGGTTTAAAATCAATCGCAGCGGGTATGAACCCGATGGATCTTAAGCGTGGTATCGACAAAGCAGTGATCGCTGCCGTTGAAGAGCTTAAAGGTTTATCACAAGAATGTTCTGACAACAAAGCGATTGAGCAAGTAGGAACAATTTCTGCAAACTCAGACGAAACAGTGGGTAAAATCATTGCAACAGCAATGGATAAAGTAGGTACTGAAGGCGTAATCACTGTTGAAGAAGGTCAAGCATTAACAGACGAATTAGACGTTGTTGAAGGTATGCAATTTGACCGTGGTTATTTATCACCTTATTTCATCAACAACCAAGAAAGTGGTGCGGTTGAATTAGAAAATCCATTCATTTTATTAGTTGATAAAAAAATCTCTAACATTCGTGAATTACTTTCAACATTAGAAGGCGTTGCCAAAGCAGGTAAGCCATTACTCATTATTGCTGAAGACGTTGAAGGTGAAGCATTAGCAACATTAGTTGTTAACAACATGCGTGGCATAGTGAAAGTTGCAGCGGTTAAAGCACCAGGTTTTGGTGACCGTCGTAAAGCAATGTTACAAGATATCGCAACATTAACTTCAGGTACTGTGATTTCAGAAGAAATCGGTATGGAACTTGAAAAAGCAGGTTTAGAAGATTTAGGTCAAGCTAAGCGTGTTGTTATTTCAAAAGACAACACAACCATCATCGATGGTATCGGTGAAGAAGCTGACATCAAAGCACGTGTTGCACAAATTCGTGGTCAAATTGAAGAATCAACGTCTGATTACGACAAAGAAAAACTTCAAGAACGTTTAGCTAAATTAGCTGGCGGTGTTGCTGTAATCAAAATTGGTGCAGCAACTGAAATGGAAATGAAAGAGAAAAAAGCACGTGTTGAAGATGCATTACATGCAACTCGCGCAGCCGTAGAAGAAGGTGTTGTTGCCGGTGGTGGTGTTGCTTTAGTTCGCGTTGCCGATGCAATTAAAGACTTACAAGGTGACAATGAAGACCAAACACACGGTATTAACGTTGCTATTCGCGCTATGTCGGCTCCACTTCGTCAAATCGCAACTAACTCAGGCGATGAAGCCTCAGTGGTATTAAACCAAGTGCGCAATGGCGGTAAAGGTAACTACGGTTACAATGCTGGCAACAGCACATACGGCGACATGTTAGAAATGGGTATTTTAGATCCAACTAAAGTGACTCGCTCAGCATTACAATTTGCCGCATCAGTTGCTGGTTTAATGTTAACCACTGAAGCAATGATCACTGACGCACCACAAAAAGACGTTCCTGCAATGCCTGATATGGGCGGCATGGGTGGTATGGGTGGAATGGGCGGCATGATGTAGTAGAGTTAAAACTCTAATCTGTTAAGATCTATCCAGTTCTATGAAAGCCCGAATAGCAATATTCGGGCTTTTTCTTAGTTGTTTATAAATATGCTAACAATACTTTCCTGTCTTAATTATGTGTATTGCTGACGTTAGTTTATTGATTCTTAAAAGGTTTGCAGTAAGCTCATAGCTGCGGTTCATATTCGGCCATTAAATGTTAACAATGCTCTTTAAGTTGTCATCAAGCTTGCCTCTGGTCTATCTCGCAAAGGGGCACAAAGCACCATAAGATCAATCACCTTGTACATTTAAAATGTATAAGTTTTCTTTGAATAAAAAAACTAATTATCTAAGTTGCAAAGGAATGGAGGTAAGCTAACTGTTCTTTATTTCTTAAAGCTTCATGGCGAATACTTTGAACGCAGTCAATTACTTTTTCGATTGGATACCCATAGCAATATAATATCATTGCTGCCACTAACCCTGTCCTACCAGTACCACCTTTACAGTGAATAACTAAACAGCCTTCATTTTCAATTGTTTCCAGAATTAACTTTTGGTGTAGCTTCCATTTGCTTTCAAATGCCTTATCTGGAACATCATCATCAATGATAGGTAGCTGTAACCAAGTAATATCACATTGTTTGCAAAAATCAGGAGTTGACTGTATGCCGTTTTTTGTTATTTCTTCATCAAACATTAGAGTTAAAAGTAAAGTTGAACCCGCTTGTTTTAGATGTTTTATTGATGTTTCAAGTTCAACACCCTGTGTTCCCGGGCATGGAGTTAAAAGAATTCGTGCACCATTTTCTATATCTATCGAGTAGTAAGGGTGTTTATTCATAAAACCTCTGTATTTAAATCAAAAACTGTTTTGGGTAATACTATATTTTTTCTATTTGATGCGATTCTTTACTTCTTCATAATGCCTCATAAGGTTATAGGTAGAGCTATCGTGAGTGAGGGAAATAGAGTTATTATGGAGCTCATTTTCAATTCTACAGGCTAAACCTTTACCCAGTTCAACCCCCCATTGGTCAAAAGAGCATATTTGCAAAATAATGCCTTGAATAAATATTTTATGTTCGTAAATCGCAATTAAACTACCGAGCGTAAAGGGCGAAATCTTATTCATTAATAAAGTATTGGTTGGCCGGTTACCCTTGTGAACTTTATGGGCTGCGACTTTATCGATGTAGCTAGGTGTGCGTCCTTTGGCTATTAAATCGTCCCTAACTTGTTGTTCATTAACACCTTGCATTAGAGCTTGAGTTTGCGCGAAAAAATTAGACATGAGGGCTTCATGGTGCCCTTCTATAGGGGTAACACTTTCTACAGAACCAATAAAGTCGGCGGGAACAATATTGTTACTTTGATGTAAATATTGATAAAAAGCATGTTGACCATTAATACCTAACTCACCCCATATTGAAGGAACCGTTGGGTAATTGATCGGTTCGCCATCCCAATTCACCGATTTACCATTACTTTCCATCTCAGCTTGTTGCAAATAAGCCGATAACATATGTAAGGACTGATCGTAAGGTAAAATAGCTTGAGATTGAGAGCCTAAAAAAGTGCAATTCCATATACTTAATAACGCTAAAATTACGGGAATGTTATTTTCTATTTGGGTGTTACAAAAATGGCAATCCATATCATAAGCACCATCTAACAGCGCTTTAAAATTCTCAAAACCAAGATTAATAGCAATAGGAAGTCCGATAGCAGACCATAATGAAAATCGTCCACCAACCCAATCCCACATATCAAAGATGTTTGCTGCTGATATGCCATACTTCATGGCGTTTTCTTTATTGGCGGTAACAGCAATAAAGTGTTTTGCGATAACAGATTTTTCAAATGATGACGTGGTTAGCCATTTGATCGCAGTTTTAGTATTTAACATAGTTTCTGTCGTGGTAAATGTTTTACTCGAAACAATAAAAAGTACTTTTTCGGGATTTAATGGCCGTAGTACTTCAGCTATTTGAGTACCATCAACGTTAGAAACATAATGAACGTTAACACAGTTGTCACTAAACTTTTTCAATGCTTCGGTAACCATTTGAGGCCCTAAGTTAGAGCCACCTACGCCAATATTCACAATGTCTGTGATCCGTTCACCTGAATATCCTGTCCATGTACCTTGACGAATACCCTCACTAAACGTTTTGACCTGATTCAGTGTTTTGTCAATATTTTCTGAAATGTTTTTGCCATCCAGCCAAAGTGATTTTTGTGAACTATCTCTTAATGCAGTATGCAAAACAGCACGATCTTCAGTTTTATTAATTCTTTCTCCAGAGAACATTTTTTCACGCCATACTTCTACTTCACACTCTTTT
>DAINNQ010000234.1:0-2503 GCA_036735825.1 Alteromonadaceae bacterium
ACAAGGATGTCCCTGAAGGTAAGAATGAGGAATATAATAAAGAAGTATTTAAAAGACATTAAATAGCTGTATTCAAATACTCAAATATATTGATTACTTTTATACAGCTAATAAATTTAGATAATTTTTGTTGAATTGTATTTCATTTAGAACATCACGATGTAGGTAAGTTAGCTAAATATTGCTTGATGTCTGTGATCAATTCTTCGTTTTCAACGTCTTCTACCAATGCATTGGCGTGGTGTGCAAATTCGCTGGCTTTGTCTAATTCTTCCATTTCTTCATAACGTTGCGCCATGGCTAAATAAATAGAAGCACGATAATCAACAAGTTGTAATTTTTCTGCACAAGCTAGTCCTTTATCATAAATATCAATTGCTTGTTCAGAATCATTAGTAAAATCAGCTAAAGCTTCCCACTGTAAAGGATGATCCTTGGGTGAATTTTCATTGGCAGCACACAACTTGATTAACGATTGATATTGCTCTGCTCTTGCTACTTCATTGTCTTTGTTTGATGCATCAGCAATGTTTTGTGAAATACGTAAAATGTCACTAAATAATGGGGCTTTCATGTTGAACCTTTCAGCAATGTTTAATTAAATTTGTAAAGTGGCTATTAGTATTGCGTATGATGATTAAAAAATTCAGGATGAAGTTTTAACGTTTACGCTGTGCTTACTATGATAACCCATTGTCAGCACATTGACTGCTATCTAAATAGATTTATTATTAGGTAACTTACAAGCCCATAAATGGATAACAGCGATAAAGACATGAAAATTCCTCGAAGGTTATCTTTTCCACGGAAATAACAATAGGTATAGCCTAATCTAGCCAATGGAAACATCAACAACCACATTGATGCACTTAAAAATTCTGGCGAAGTAAAACTAAAGATCATCGCCAAAAAGAGATAATAAACGAGATTTTCTGTGGTATTTCGATGCGTATTTAGATGTCTGTCAATTTCAAATTGACCTGCTTCGCTAATACTGGTTTTATTTTTGCCACTGCTTTTCCACTCTTCAGGGCTAGCAAATATGTTAAAACGAAATCGTGTCAGTTCAGTTGCAGTCATGATCCATGAATGATTAAAAACCAATAAAGCGGCAGAAATGGACAGGATTTGTATAATTTCAATAGTCGGAAGTTCTACAACTATTGGACTTTGCAAAAAAATACTATTAATCATGATGCTGAACAACACAACTACAATAGGATAAAGTTTAATAATCCAACCCGAATTTTTCGCTTTTTGCACGGGATTTTCTGAAGTCATATTTTTATCCTTAAAAATTATTGCGTTAGTTAAAGTGAACCCTTTAATTTTCAGCAATTGTCCTTTACTCTACTGCTTAATATTTAAAAACTCTATATATACGTTCTGATAACTAAAAGAAAAATACCTATGAAATATGTGCGCTTAGGCAGTAGCCCCCTGAAAGTTTCTCGAGTTTGTTTAGGCAGTATGACTTGGGGACTACAAAACAATCAGCAAGACGCAAATTCTCAGATAGATTATGCGCTTTCGCGCGGGATAAACTTTCTAGATACAGCTGAAATGTACGCAGTTCCCCCATCAAAAGACACTTATGGAAAAACCGAAACCATTATTGGAAATTGGTTACAAAAGAATCCACAACGCCGTAAAGACATTGTCTTAGCATCAAAAATTGCTGGCCCTGGTTTTTCTTATATTCGAGAAGGCAGTCCAATAACAGGTAACAGCATTAGCCAAGCGGTTGATGCCTCACTAAAACGTTTGAAAACAGACTATATTGATTTATATCAGCTGCACTGGCCAAATTATTCTTCACCTCACTTTGGCAACCATTGGCCGAATGATATTGACCATAGCCAAATCAGTCCAGGGCAACAAAAAGAAAATATGCTCGATATTTTGCACGGCTTAGCAAAATGTATTTCAGCAGGAAAAATTCGCTACTGCGGTTTATCTGATGATACTCCTTGGGGGATCAACCAATACTTAAAGCTTAGTGAAACTCATGATCTTCCTCGAATGGTTTCAATTCAAAATGAATTTAGTTTATTACACACAAAAGATTGGCCGTATCTCATTGAAAACTGCCAACATGAAGATATTGCCTATTTACCTTGGTCTCCTTTAGCAACAGGGCTTTTGACAGGAAAATATGCCAATGGCAATCGGCCAACAGGTAGTCGATGGACATTCATGCAACGACATGGATTATTTAGAGACACCCCAAAGGTACATCAAGCGGTTGATGATTTTGTAAATCTTGCCAACAAACATAGCCTGTCACCCGCGGAGTTAGCGTTAGGCTGGGTTGACCAAGTACACGGGGTTACTTCTACAATTATTGGTGCAACAAACTTAACGCAACTTGAACAAAATATTGATGCGTTTGAAAAGCCATTATCCTCAGAGGCTATCGAAGATATTTCCGTTTGGTTAAGAACTCACCCAAGTCCTTTTTAAGCCGTTTGCTAGTGCTTAAAAAAAGCGAGTACTTAAAAAA
>DAINNQ010000234.1:2603-4758 GCA_036735825.1 Alteromonadaceae bacterium
CCAAGTCCTTTTTAAGCCGTTTGCTAGTGCTTAAAAAAAGCGAGTACTTAAAAAAACAATAAATTTGTTACTAGGTTTGTCTATTGTACCTAGAGAATTGAATCTAAAAAAAAAGCTAAGTAAGCTGATAACATAAAGCTTGGTTGATTTTTCATCAGCAGCATTGGCTAACGTTAGAGAGTGTGGTTAGCGTTAGAGTGCGTATATGCTCTCATTGACATTAAAAAAGTAGATAACATGAAATTACCTCATATTTTCCTATTAACATTTGCCGTACTCCCCGCGGTGACTTTCGCTTTTCAACATGACGGAAGCACAATACCACCGCCGAGAAAACTGACAGAGCAGCAAGCCAAAGTTGCTTCGCAAAATTATCAAAAATATTGCTCGTTATGCCACGGCGCTGATCGTCAAGGTCATGTCAATGATCATGCCCCTTCTTTGCGTAGCAAAAGCTTAATGGAGTCAGGTGTTGCCCACCAAATTTTAAGACCTATGTCGTATGGCAGAAAAGGCACCGCAATGGGCGGTTACCTTGACGAAGTTGGCGGCCCGATGACGCTAGATGAAACTTGGGATCTCACTTATTGGCTGTTTGAACAAGCGGGTTATGACCGCTTAAAGTTTTCAACCAATCCAGTGCATGGTGATATTACGCAAGGTGAAAAGGTTTATCAAAAAAACTGTACAACGTGTCACGGCATTAATGGTGAAGGTGTTACCGCTCCAGCGTTAGGTAATCAATCAGCATTAGCACATAATACCGATGAATTTATTCGCCATGCAATTCAAGAAGGCCGACAAGATACGCCAATGCCCGCGTTTAAAAATGTTTTATCAAATGATGATATAAACAATATTACCGCGTTTTTACGTAGCAAAGCTTTGGGCTGGCAAGAAGAAAAAACTATCTTAAAAGCCCTACCGACACCAGAGCAATATGTGATCAACAAGCAAGGTGATGATCCAGATTTTGTTTTGCAAGACGACATGTACGTCTCGTCAAAAGAACTGTATGCCGCATTACAAGCCAAAAAACGTATGGTGCTACTAGATACTCGTGTAACGTCGGTATGGCAAACAGCCCACATTGAAGGCTCAATTCCGTTTCCTTATTATGCTGATTTAGATGAAACGGTTGCAGGCATTCCAAAAGATGTGCAAATTGTTGCTTATTGTTCTTGTCCACGGGCAGCCGCAGATTACACAATCAATAAGTTAAGAGACCGTGGCTATACTCGCACCGCGGTATTATGGGAGGGAATTTTTGGTTGGATGCATCAAAATTATCCCGTCATGCGGGGAGATATTGAAGGTGTAAATGATTAATACTTTTTACTTTCATAAAAAAGAGCAAACACAATGTTCGCTCTTTTCTTTTGCGATATGTAAAACGTTTTTGCTTTACAATTGGCTGACAAACCAAGTGGCGATTTGAGTCGATAAATTTTTATCTTTATCTAGCAATGGATAACCATGGTCATTGCCTTTATAAGCAACAAATCGACTGTTTTTATGTTTCGCATACTCAAATAAAGATTGAGCACTGGTGTAAGTTCTACCATCATCTTGTGCAGCAATAATCAATGTCGGTTTTTCAGCCAACGCTTTTTTATATCGCTCGATATTTTCTTCACGTTGAGCGGATGAGAAAAAGCTCAATGATTTGATCGGGTTGTTTTCAGCTAAGGTGATCGCTTGACCGCCACCACAGCTTGCGCCAATTACCCCAACGACTCCTTTATCTGACATTTTATTTTTCAAAAAGTCATAAGCCTTTTGTACATCTTTCGGCCAATTAGCTGACATTTCTTGCCAAGCGGCTCTTCTTTGCTCTTGTGGCAAAGCTTGCACTTTTTCTATATCAAATTGTTCATTGCTACTTTCGCCAAAGCCACGAAAATCTAAACTTAATGCATGAACACCTTGTTTAGCTAATTGCTCACCAATGTCGTTATACATAGTGCGATTATAGTTGCATTGATGTAGCATCAAAACAGCACGATCACTTT
Organism: Alteromonadaceae bacterium; assembly: GCA_036735825.1. Lineage (GTDB taxonomy): Bacteria > Pseudomonadota > Gammaproteobacteria > Enterobacterales > Alteromonadaceae > DAINNQ01. Next base: position 4,616 of record DAINNQ010000234.1, read on the forward strand.
GTTGTTGCGTTTGATAATAATCCGCTTTTAGGGCAAATCCGTCGTCAGCTGTTAATGTCAGCTTTGCCGCTTGCGCACTAAGTGACGATACTAGCAACACTACTGTTAACGTTTTCAGCACATTATTCATAAAATTCCTATCC
>DAINNQ010000235.1:0-4745 GCA_036735825.1 Alteromonadaceae bacterium
GCCATGAAATTCGTACGCCATTAAATGGTATTTATGGTTCATTACAATTATTAAAACAAGAAAATCTACCTGCAAATTGCCAAAGTTTGATTGATAATGCGATTGACTCGGGTAGTAGTTTGTTAACGGTCATTAATGACGTGTTAGATATCTCAAAAATTGAAGCGGGAAAATTACAAATTGACAATTATCCCTTTGATTTATATCAGCAAATTATCAACAGCTGTAAAGATGTTGAGCACTTAGCAAAAGAAAAAGGGATTTCTGTTGAAGCATTTTACCAAGAGGTGCATCAAACATGGATGGGTGATGGCCCAAGGATCAAGCAAATATTACTGAATTTGCTTTCTAACGCGGTGAAATTCACTGAACGTGGCGGTGTTAAAATTACTTGCAAAGAAGAGCTTAACGAGCAGCAACATTTCCTGTTAATAGACATCAGTGATACAGGGATCGGAATGACTGAACCTATGCTTGAAAAATTATTTGGCCGATTTGAGCAACAAGACAGCGAAACCACGAGAAAATATGGCGGAACAGGTCTTGGCATGGCGATCACCAATTCTTTAGTCAAATTGATGGGGGGCTCGTTATCCGTTACAAGTGAGTTAAATCACGGCACTTGCTTTACTGTTCGCTTACCTTTAGCAAAATCTGAGCAAGCTGTTCAAGAAAATAACGTGACCACCATTCCTGACTTGTCAGGAAAAACATTATTGGTTGTTGAAGATAATCGAATTAATCAAACGATTTTGTTAACTATGTTAAAACCAAGTCAGGCAAAAGTGATATTGGCAAATAATGGCGCCGAGGCAATTGAACAACATAAATTACACCAACCAGATCTTATATTTATGGATATTCAAATGCCAATTTTAGATGGTGTCAGCGCGTGTAAACATATTCGAGTCACAGATACCAAAACGCCAATCATTGCGCTGACGGCGAACGTGATGAATAGTGACGTTAAGCTTTATCAAAGCACAGGCTTTAATTGCCATATCGCTAAACCAATGGAGCAAAGCCAACTTTATTCGTTATTAGAAAATTATCGATCGTTATGATCTTGTTTATTTTTCTCATAACGATAAAAGCTAATAGAAACAATAAAAAGAATGATAATAAAGGGCAGGCTGGAGATCACCACCCCATGCCATCCTGCTTTAAATAATACCCAACCTGCGAGTAAAGAGGCACTCGCTTGAAAGCCGAACAGGGTAAAATCATTAATCGCTTGTACTTTATGGCGCTCACTCGCTTTATAGCTTTGGGGTAATAAAGACGTGCCCGTTAGAAATAAGAAATTCCAGCCAACACCTAATAACAATAATGACCACCAATAATGGATGACTTGTTCACCCGAAAAGGCGACTAACGCAACTAGGCTATAAATAACCACACCTAAGCATAATAAATGTTTTAAACCCATTCGTTTAACCAGCCAACCAGTAAATAATGACGGAATGAACATGGCGGCAATATGGGTTTGAATTACCCATTTAGTGTCTTGCAAGCTGTGCTCATTCATATGATGCATGCTTAACGGGGTCGCGGTCATTAAATAGCTCATTAAGGCAAAACCAATTGCCGCGGTTAAAATTGAAATAATAAATATTGGTTGTTTGATAATCACGGATAACGGCCTAATTTCACCGTTGTTTTCATTGGCATTTATGGGAATGTTTTTAAAGCGAGTCATGATCAACATAGCCATTAAGTTTAGTCCTGCGATAAAAACAAAAGAGCCAGTGTAACCATAAGGTGATGCAATCCAGTCTTTTGCCGCCACCGCTATTTCAGGCCCTAAAAATGCTGAAAATATGCCGCTTAACATCAAGATAGAAAGCATGGTCGGTACTTCTTGCTCATTTTTAGCACTTTCGATGGCAGCAAATCTTAATTGCTGAGTAAACGCGGTACTCATCCCAAAAAATAAACTTGCAAGGGTAAACAGTTCAAAGCTTGCTTGTTGAGTCGCAAAAACGGCAATGATTGCAGCGATTAAACCAAATGAAAAACCGACAAAAGTGGCCAGTTTTCTCCCTAACCTTTTTGCTAATAACGCCGCAGGAATAGCAGCACAGGCTACCCCTAAAATCATGATGGTAACGGGTAAAGTTGCCAGCGAAGGATCATTATGCATTTGGGCTGATATGATGCCACCAATAAAGACAATAACGGGGGAAGCCGCCATAATTAAAGGTTGGGCTAAAAATAATACCCAAATGTTTTTGTGTAATTTGAAATATCGGGAAAGTGCGAAGGTAGTCAAAACTAACAATAAAAGCGTGATAAGAATATTTGTGAGCATAAAAAATCTATCTGAAAAATGAGCTAAAACATCATAGCGCATATTTAATTCAATAACGCGTGTATTTCTCTAATGTGGGTATTTTCAGTTGAAATTAGCCATTGATCTATATTCATATGCCTCATGTCATTTGATTAGTTGATGAAGTGGTTTGTATGAAAATTAACCAGTCGTTGTTATACTCTTTATCAACAACCGAGTGAACATTAGAATTAACATTAGAGTGAATTTATCTACTCGATAAATGTGACAGCTTATGTTTAAGTCAACTCAGTAAGAAGACTGGCTTTGTTAGGAGAAATTTATGGTTTCATCAATTGATAGCAATTCTTCACAAGTGTCTGTAGCAGAAGTATTAAAACAACAACGGCAGAGTGTTGAACAGCAAAAAGAGCAAGTTCAGATAGCAAAAGAGCGACAAAATGACATTCAAGAGCAGCAACGAGTTGAGCAAAATCGAGCAAACGGCGATCGCCGTGGCACATCAGTAGATGAAATTGTTTAAATAAACACTTTGACAGCATTGCTCTGTTTCAGGGCTAGATAGACGGTCAACTCATATTATCATCGACTCAATAGAAGTCGGGCGAGAAAGTATATACTTTGTAAGTAAAATAAATAAATCAGTGACATAGAAACTTGGTATCTGCTAGCATACTTTCCTTTTTAATCCCTTCGGGTTTAATTCCTCGACGCTTGCGGCTTAAAATGGTTGGATGAGCGAATATATACATAAAAGACATAATGTAACGGTTTTGATGTATCACTTAGTATTATTACATTTTGTATTAGTCGATTTTGGTTAAGCTATAAACACTTTTACCAGCTAGAATTTTTTCACCATATAATATTTACAACCGGTTTTAGGATAATCTTCTTGAATCCATTGCACGCAATAACCGTGTTTTTCATAGAATGGTTTTGCTTGGAAGTTTAATGTATCAAGTAAACTCTTTTTACATCCGCGCTTTTGAGCCGCTTTTTCTAATTCATTGAGTATTTTACTGCCGATATTTTGTCCGCGTAATTCTTCACTTACCCATAACGTATTGATCAGTAGCCAGTCGCCAAATGTTCGAGCACCTGCACCTGCGATAATTTCACCTTGATCATTGGTTATTTGCACGGCAAGGGGCAAACGTTCATTAACTTCCCAATGTTGCCAATTAAAGTCAGCTATTTTTTTATCGAGAAAATCGGTCAAGGATTGATCATGATGTTCTATAATATTTACTTTCATTTGTGCTCCATAAAATTTATAAAAAATAGGTGGTATAGTGGCTTTTGTGTTGTTTTTTGATAATAAAGCCTGAGTATAACTGAGTTATGAGCAGGCTTAACTTTAATGATTGATATAACCTAAATATTTCGGTTGATAAGCTTTACATGAAAAGTCTATTTTACACCGTGCATTAATTTATTGATAAACGGTGCGAGTATAAATAACAACACTCCACCTGCAGTTAACAGCCAAAAGCTAAAATTAAAACCTGAAATTGCTGAGGCTACGGTCATACCGGTTTCACCGCTTATTGAACCCGCTAATATACCTGAAAAATTATTGCCGATGGCTGTACTTAAAAACCAACCACCAAAGGCAAAACCTGCAAGTGACGCGGGAATAAGCTTACTTACCATTGACAGTCCTATCGGCGATAAACATAACTCACCTATGGTATGTAAAACGTAACATGCTGCTAATGGCCAAAGCGGGATCATGTTATCTGGGGTTAATAAGTTTTCTAAAGCGTACACTAACACTAAAAAGCCTAAGCCCGTGCCGAGTAAACCGAGCGCGAATTTTTGAGGAATATTGGGTTCAAAATTGCGTTTTGAACTGAAAATCCAAATAGCCGAAACAATAGGAGCAAATATCAGAATAGCGACAGAGTTGACTGATTGAAACCAAGCAATTTTAAATTCGAATGCTTCTGTCACGTTACGATCTACTATGTTTTGCGCTAAGAAAGTAAATGAGCTACCAGCCTGTTCGAAAAACATAAAAAACACTACATTAAACAAGAACATAATTAAACAAGCAATGACTTTATCAAAAGCAATTTTTCCCTCTTTTTTGGTTTGAACCAATAACATAACAGCTAAAGCTATAAATAATACAAAGAGAATCCATGCTAACACTTGTGCGCCTGCGTAGGCCATTAAAATGTAAACAGGAATAATCGACAAAATAGCGCCAGCAATCACTTTAAGTAATCGTTTGGTTCTAACTGGCGTTTTCGGTAATGCACCTATGCCTTTAAGTTGTTTCCTGCCGATATAAAACCAGATGTAGCTGATGATCATACCAACACCAGCCGCGGCGAAAACCATCTTATAGTTGTCCATCATCGGTGTGTCGGTAAATGTACTTGCTAGCCATTGAGTAATAATAGGAGACACCATGGCTCCAGAGTTTATTCCCATGTAGAAAATA
>DAINNQ010000236.1:0-4730 GCA_036735825.1 Alteromonadaceae bacterium
GTATTAGAAACGGACGCTCCTGCTATGCCGCTTTTTGGTTACCAAGGTGAACCTAATAGTCCATTACATTTGATCAATGTATTTAAGAGCCTGTGCGAGATAAGATCAGAACCCGAGCATGAAATAGCTGAGCAGATAGAACAAACCATTGATGAGCTTTTTTTCTAGCTCATCAATAAATTAATGGGAATTTAAGCGATACCCTTGTCGACTAAAACGATTCAGCCCGCGAGTTAATAAAAAGCCAACAACACCCGCTAAAATCATCATCAAGCGTAACAAATCAAAATTCTGCTCGATGGCCTGTTCAACATTGTCAGTTAATGAGCTGTTATCTACTGTGATCCGTAGATAGCCATTAAGAACTGTACCGTCACGTAATTCTTGAATAAATGGCGTAAACGCTTGGCTTTTATCACCTTTTAAAAGAGACAAACCATACAAATCATTGATTGATGTTTGCCCCTTTGAAGCAATAATCAGTTGACCTGTCGGATCATATAAACTGATGTCTTTAAGCCAAACTTGCTGTGAAACTTCATCAATATAACTTTGCAAAAGCTCACGATCTTTAGTGAGCAACATGTTTGCTGATGTTGTTAATTGCTGAAGAAATTGCTGACTAATAAAACGAAAATGTTCATCAACAGCTCGTTGATTATTCGTGTAACTGTAAACCCATAAATTCATTAAGCCGATAATAATAAAAATCGCTATAGCTAATTGCATTATTTTATTATAAATGGAGGAAACTTTAGGGTATAAAGGCAATTCGGTTTGTGTCATAAAGTCAGTTTTAACTAGCCATGTTAATTACACTATAGTGGGTTATTGGTTGGTTTTAAATAAGTGCTTTGAAAATCCATCAAATAAAAAGGGTTCGTTGTGTCAATCGCTGTTAAAAATATATCGTTAAAAGATTTTTCACTTCATCATCAGTCTGCAAATAATAAACCATTAACCTCAAGTGATGATCACTTTGATTTTGCCATATCAGATTGTATTGCAAGTACTCAAAGTCAAGAGCACTTCCCTTTTTTCTGTCAATTTAACGAGAACACAATAACCCTTGCCGACACTTGCCAAATCAATACGACTCTTTTTTCTGAACAAACAATTGAAAACACAGAGCAACAGTCAAGCATCGAATTAGTGATATTTGCTAATTTAACGATAAAGCAATTGCTTAATATTATTAAACAATGCCAGCTAAATGTCATGGCATTAAATGCGATTAACCATCGTAATCAATTGATAAGCTACCGCTTTTCTGTGCAATGTGATGATTTAACTGCCGCAAAAACACAATTAGCTAACCTGGCGTTACAAGAGCTATTTGAAGCCGCACTAATCGACAATGCACCGAAATTAACACAACCTGGTTTGTTGGTGATGGACATGGACTCCACCACGATTGAAATTGAATGTATTGACGAAATTGCTAAACTCGCTGGTGTTGGCGAGCAAGTGGCGGCGGTCACTGAATTAGCCATGCAAGGAGAATTAGACTTTGCGCAAAGCTTACATCAACGTGTAGCTACTTTAGCTGATGCACCTGAAAGTATTCTGGCTGCTGTCGCCAGCAACATCCCTTTAATGAATGGGTTAGAAACATTAGTTGCTCAGTTAAAACAACATCAATGGAAAGTCGCTATTGCCTCTGGTGGATTCACTTATTTCGCGGATCATCTAAAAGACATGCTGAGTTTAGATGCTGCACACGCTAATGTTTTAGAAATTATTGATGGTAAACTTACTGGTAAAGTTCTAGGTGATGTGGTTGATGCGCAAGCAAAAGCCGATTGCTTAAAATCATTGCAGCAAGAGTATCAACTTGCTTCAACGCAAACCGTAGCAATGGGTGACGGAGCGAATGATTTAGTGATGATGGACGCTGCCCATTTTGGTGTTGCTTTTCATGCCAAACCCATAGTGTTAAAACAAGCAGATAGCGCGATCAATTTTTCAGGCTTAGATTGTTTATTACATTGGCTCGCGTAGTTTTCTATTAAGCCGCTCTAGTGTAAAAATCAAAAATCAAAAATTAAAAATTAAAAATTAAAAAAGCCAAACTTAAATAGCTTGGCTTTACTTTTTCCAATTTTAAATATATAAAGCCAAGCTATTTAAGCTTGGCTTTAAATATTGATATTAACTGAGGAGTACATTTAGCCCAAATCTATCCATAGATGTGAACGAGCATAGATGTAAAAGAGCATTAATCCATCAACTGATAACGCACCATAGCTTCAGCAGTTATATCAAACACTTGTACTAAACCCACCACGCTCCATATGTCTTGCTCAAGTTGCTTACCACGATGAATGGCGTACGAACTAATATAACTTAGCTCAGGGTTTAAATGTTGAATATCAGGTTTATCCGCACGCGATAGCATCACCTGTAAGCAGAAAAATGTACCGCGTTTTAAAGCGTTATTAATGAACATTTTTTTCAACTTATCAGATTTCAACTCAGAATCTAATTTGGTGGTTACAGCTTGATCAACCATTTTGTTGTCTACATTTATCGCGATATATAAGGTATCCGATATCGGGGAATCACTAGATTGCATCTTTTTTAACGTCGAATTCATCAAGCTTGTTGCTTGTAAATTATTTAACAAGGGATACAAATTATAGTGATTGGTGCGATCGCTTAACTGCTTGCAATACGACAATATTTTCGCATTTTCGTCATTAGTGGTTATTGCTTCAATTTTATAACGGCTGCCACTCGTTTGGATCATAAGCGAAACCGTTTTCAAACTACTGCTGTAAATATTTCGAAGTGCTTTTGCTAAACCCGGACTTAACATCGCATATTCGTCAGGGGTAAGTTTGTCACGATTTTTCTGAATTAATGCTTTGAAAAAAGAACGACCAATATGTTTATGCTTCTCAACAAATACTCTCAGATTAATCACCGTTTTTGATTTATTCACCTGCATTACTTCGTAAGGAAGGCCTTTAAGTTCAAAAGACGACGTGATTTTTTGTAATTGCGGAAAAGAAACAAAAATAATATCGCCTTTATTCAAAACAGCTGATTTTTCTAACTCAATTTTTAAGCCTAAAGTTGAAAAATCATGAGAGCTTCCGCTCCAATCAACTCCACCACTTGACGCGACTACAGGAGTTTTATATTTGAACCTAGGCTCTTGTCGCTGATTATTATAATTAATGCCAACATCATCAACCGCAACAGGATTTTCAAGACGTTTGTGACCATATTTACGCAAATTATTGGTAATAATACCTTCAAATGAAAGGGTTTGATAAAAATCAGCAACGTCTTTGCTACTGATATTCACTGCAACCACTATCGCACTTAATTGTGCTAAGGTTGTTTTAACGTCATCAGGTGTTGGCGAATTTAAATACTGATCTTTTTGACTAATAGTATTCGCTAAAGTTAAAGGAGAATCGGCTAATTCTGCATCTAAATCCAAATACGATAGTTGTGTAATAGCAAAGCTGTCTTTTGATGCGGCAAAGCCTAAAAATTGAGACTTAAACGATGAGTCTTCATCAAGCTGAACCGTATCAGCAGTATAGAAAAATGATTTGCCATTACTGACATGAATAAAACTATAAACCAGAATGCCTTTGCCTAACTTTGTCGCCTTTTTTAATCGTAATAAACGATCAGGCGTGACTAAATTATGCAAGGTTGAACGGCGAACTTCGTCCTGCCAATACTGATAAATATTTTGATTATTATGACAAGTTAATGCATATCTAGGGACAATATTACCGTTTATATCTTCAATAAAAATGGGGAGTTCATTTGATTTTGGTAAAACAAACTGCTCAAAATTTCTCGACTGTAAAGCACATATCGTATTATCTAAATTGATTTTGTATCGTCGTTTGTTTCCTTGAATAAAGCCTTCTAGAAAATGCTTAAAACCGTCTCGATCTTGCTCACCAGAATAAACCCGACTCACGCCAACCAATTGAATATTATCAATAACTTGAACATTTCTAACTTCATAAATGAAAGTATCTTCTTTCCCAAATTGAAAATCCCCTTCAAAGCCAGTAAAGCGAATGCTAATTAATTGACGAACTTTGATTTTTTCAACTTGATTAAACCTAAATTTACAACCGTTGACGCTAATATCAGAACTGGTTGCCTCATGAGACTTATTGTCTTCAAGCGTCACTTGCAAAGGAATGGCGAAATTCATCCGCTCTTCTGAGCGGTTAAAGTAAGGACCAAAGCTAAATAATTGTGCTGGGTATTGAGTTTTTTCAAAAACTTTAGTTGGTGCTGCGGTAATATCAGGGCTCGTTAGTTTGTTTTTTTCTTTTTGATAAATGACCCGAAAATTGTTTTCAGTATTCATCACCGCTTCATAAACACCAAAGGTATAGCCACCGTAATCACTGACTAAGTCTTCAAAAACTTTTATGGCAACATCATCAAGATAATGCACTCTGTTTTCATGCTCAAAGCCACGACATTCACCATCGACATGGCCGCGCAAATCAATCAACCGCGTGCAAGGATTAGCTAAACGCTTTAGCTCCATTTTCAACAAAAAACGTTCAGTTTTTGGCACGTTAACGGTTGCCGATGCATAACGAGTTTCAAAATCGCTGGTCAGTACCTGACCACGAAAATCTTCGATAATAGTTTGATATTTTGTAAAATCTTTACTCATTTATACCTCTATGGCATTGCAATAACTGTAAGAATTTAAGCTAGTAATATGACAGTAAATC
>DAINNQ010000237.1:0-4677 GCA_036735825.1 Alteromonadaceae bacterium
TTTCTTGCGTTATCGTTTGAAATTAAGTCGTGCCTAAATGAGTATTATTTAAAGAGATAAATCTAATTTTAATCAATAAAAAGCAGCCAATAAAAAATAGCTAAATAAAAAGGGCAGCTAAAAGCTGCCCTAATTGTTCAATATTTATCAGAATACAAGAAATTATCTTTCTTTAATTGGTGTAAATTCTCTATTGATTTCACCAACATAGTTTTGACGAGGACGACCAATTTTTTGACCTGGTTGACCTAACATTTCGTCCCAATGAGAAATCCAGCCAACAGTACGTGACATAGCAAAAATCACGGTAAACATGTTTGTTGGAATACCAATGGCTTTTAAAATAATACCTGAGTAGAAATCTACGTTAGGGTATAGTTTTTTCTCGATAAAATATGGGTCTTCAAGTGCTACTTTTTCAAGCGCCATAGCCACATCTAATAATGGATCTTTAATCCCTAATTCATTTAAAACTTCGTGACATGTTTCACGCATCACAGTCGCACGCGGGTCAAAGTTTTTATAAACACGGTGTCCAAAGCCCATTAAACGGAATGGATCTGATTTATCTTTAGCTTTGGCAACAAACTCGTCTACACGGTCTAAGGTACCAATTTTTTCTAGCATAGTTAAACATGCTTCATTAGCACCACCGTGAGCAGGTCCCCATAAAGAAGCAACACCAGCAGCAATACATGCATAAGGGTTAGCGCCCGAAGAACCCGCTAAACGTACCGTTGAAGTTGACGCATTTTGCTCATGATCGGCATGAAGCGTAAAGATACGATCCATTGCGCGAGCTACGATAGGGCTCACTTTATATTCTTCTGCAGGAACAGAGAACATCATATGTAAAAAGTTTTCCGCGTAAGTTAAATCATTACGTGGATAAACAAATGGTTGCCCGATACTGTACTTATACGCCATTGCTGAAATGGTCGGCATTTTCGCGATTAAGCGATGAGCACTACGCATACGTTGGTCAGCGGCATTAATGTCTAAATCACTATGATAAAATGATGACATTGCACCAACAACACCACAAAGCATAGCCATTGGGTGAGCGTCAGGCAAAAAGCCTTGGAAAAATTGAACTAACTTTTCGTGCACCATTGTATGGTTAGTAATAATATCTTTAAATTCGTCATATTGTTCTTTGCTAGGTGCTTCACCATTAAGCAAAATATAACAAACTTCTAAATAATCAGCTTTTTTAGCTAATGTGTCGATTGGGTAACCACGGTGTTGAAGCACACCTTTGTCACCGTCGATAAATGTAATAGCTGATTCACAAGACGCTGTCGCTAAAAAGCCAGGATCATATGTGAAGTAGCCTGCGCCACCTAATGTACGAATATCAATTACGTCATTGCCCGCTGTACCAGAAAGAATTGGTAACTCAGCAACTACTTTGCCATCAATACTAAGAGAGGCTTTTGAATCAGCCATATGTTTTACCCCTATCAAATTCGTTTTCTGAACTAACTATAACTATATGCTAAGAATCAACATCATGAAAAGTTAATCAGTTTTTATGAATATAAAACTGCGCGGTATTCTACTGCAAAACACCCCCTAAAAGTCAAACCAATTGTTATAAGATTAGACTAAAGTCATAGGTTTATTTGTTATAGGTCAATAAATAGCCGCAACCCTTTAAAATAGCGAGAAATTTGTCGGCCAAGAAAATTGTAATTAAAAATTATCAACTATATAATCACGGTGATCTGAGATTTATTTGGCAAACTTCTGTAAGTTTAGCAAATTTTGACTAAGATCGTTGGGGGGTTACTCATAAGAAAATTGCATGGGTGACAATAAAAAAAAGTTGAAGGCTCATTAGAGCTCTTAGGCACAATCGTGAAAAAACAACGTCCTGTAAACCTAGATCTAACTACAATAAAAATGCACCCAGCAGCAAATGTATCAATTTTGCACCGTATTTCTGGTGTGATTATGGTATTCGCTATTGGTATTTTATTGTGGACACTCTCTTTATCTCTATCTTCAGCTGAAGGATTCGCACAAGTTAAATCATTGCTTGATGGCGTATTTTTCACATTGATTATTATCGGTATTATCTCTGCGCTTATTTATCATGTTCTTGGCGGTATTCGTCATTTGATGATGGACATGGGGCACTTCGAAGAGCTTGGTTCTGGCAATGCCAGTGCGAAATTTGTTATTGCTCTTTGGTTAATATTAACCATCGTTGTAGGAGTTAACTTATGGTAAACAATGCAGCAACTGTAGGCCGTAGTGGCGTACATGACTTTATTCTTATTAGAACAAGTGCTGTTGTACTTGCTCTATATACTTTTTATATTCTTGGTTTCTTTGTGACAACATCAGAAGTAACTTATGATGTTTGGCAAGGTTTCTTCTCAGGACTTTGCACGAAAGTTTTTACGATATTAGCTTTGTTTGCTTTATTAATTCATGCGTGGATTGGTATTTGGCAAGTATTGTCTGACTATATTAAACCCGCATTTTTGCGTGGTTCTTTACAATTTTTCTTTGCTGTTACATTACTTGCGTATTTAGTAATGGGCTTCTTAACTGTGTGGGGTGTATAAGTGAGCGTTCCTATTCGTGAATTCGACGCCATTGTAATTGGCGCTGGCGGTGCCGGTATGCGTGCCGCACTTGCAATTTCTGAGTCTGGTAAATCATGTGCATTGATTTCAAAAGTTTTTCCGACTCGTTCTCACACTGTATCAGCTCAAGGTGGTATTACTGTTGCTTTAGGTAATGCGCATGAAGATCATTGGGAACAACACATGTACGATACCGTTAAAGGTTCTGATTATATCGGTGACCAAGACGCTATCGAGTATATGTGTAAAACAGGCCCTGAATCTATTATCGAATTAGAAAAAATGGGGTTACCATTTTCTCGTTTTGAAGATGGCCGTGTTTATCAACGTCCATTTGGTGGTCAATCTAAAAACTTTGGTGGTGAGCAAGCTGCACGTACAGCCGCTGCTGCTGACCGTACTGGCCATGCGTTATTACATTGTTTGTATCAACAAAACGTTAAAAACAAAACGAACGTTTTCTCTGAGTGGTACGCACTAGATTTAGTTAAAAACGATGATGGTCATGTTGTTGGTACTACTGCAATCTGTATTGAAACAGGTGAAGTTTGTTATTTCAAAGCTCGTGCAACGGTTCTAGCAACAGGTGGTGCAGGGCGTATTTTTGCTTCAACAACTAATGCTCACATTAATACGGGCGACGGTGTTGGTATGTCTCTTCGTGCTGGCGTGCAAATGCAAGACATGGAAATGTGGCAGTTCCATCCAACAGGTATCGCCGGAGCCGGTGTACTTGTTACTGAAGGTTGTCGTGGTGAAGGTGGTTACTTATTAAATAAAGATGGCGAACGCTTCATGGAACGTTATGCACCAAATGCTAAAGATTTAGCAGGTCGTGACGTTGTTGCTCGTTCTATGATGACTGAAATTCGTGAAGGTCGTGGTTGTGACGGTCCTTGGGGTCCTCATATCAAACTGAAATTGGATCATTTAGGACGCGAAACTTTAGATAAGCAATTACCAGGTGTATGTGATTTATCAAAAACATTCGCTCATGTTGACCCAGCGGTTGAACCTATTCCTGTTATTCCAACTTGTCATTATCAAATGGGCGGTGTTCCATGTAATGTTAATGGTCAAGCGATTAGCTATAACCCAGAAACAGGTAAAGACACTATCATCGAAGGTTTATTCGCAGTAGGTGAAATTGCTAACGTATCTGTTCACGGTGCTAACCGTTTAGGTGGTAACTCTTTACTTGATTTAGTGGTATTTGGTCGTGCGGCAGGTAATTTCTTAGGAACATACTTAGCTGATACGCAAAGCGGTAAAGATGCCTCTTCTTCTGATATTGATGCGGCACTTGCTCGTTATAATCGTTGGGAGTCATCAACTACAGGTGAAGATCCTGTACAAATTCGTAAAGATTTACAGCAATGTATGCAGCTTAATTTCTCGGTATTCCGTGAAGGTGAAGCAATGGCGCAAGGCATGAAAGAATTAACTGAAATTCGTGAGCGCTTACAAAATGCGAAATTAGATGATAAGTCTTCAGAATTTAATACTCAACGTATTGAATGTTTAGAGTTAGACAACCTAATGGAAACAGCATTTTGTTCAGCTAAAGCCGCTAATTTCCGAACTGAATCTCGTGGTGCTCATGCGCGTCAAGATTTTACTGAACGTGATGATGAAAACTGGTTATGTCATTCTATTTATTCACCACAGACGGAAGAAATGTCTAAGCGTGCAGTAAATATGAGCCCAGTGCATCGTGAAGCTTTCCCTCCTAAAGCTCGTGTTTACTAAGGACTATTGTAGGAATTAAATGATGAAACAATTATTTTCGATTTACCGATATAATCCTGATGTAGACGACAAGCCTTACATGAAGGACTACGAATTAGAAATTGCTGAAGGCTCTGATATGATGGTGCTTGATGCGTTAATCTTGTTAAAAGAACAAGATCCTACGTTATCATTTCGTCGTTCGTGTCGTGAAGGTGTTTGTGGTTCAGATGGTTTAAACATGAATGGCAAAAATGGCCTAGCATGTATCACGCCTTTATCTGAACTTAAAGCGAGTAAAATTGTATTACGCCCATTACCTGGTTTACCTGTGGTTCGTGATTTAATTATT
>DAINNQ010000238.1:0-4664 GCA_036735825.1 Alteromonadaceae bacterium
ACATCACCTGAAGAAGCAAAACGCTTATCACAGTTATCACCTGAGCAATTCGCGAAAGAATTAACGTCTGCGGTAGATGGTAAATTAGGAGCCGTTACATTAAAAAGTGATCGTCAAACATATCCTTTGTCTATGCGATACGCTCAAGATTTTGTCAAAGGCAATGTTGTTCTTGTTGGTGATGCTGCCCACACTATTCACCCTTTAGCAGGTCAAGGGGTAAATTTAGGATTACTCGATGCCGCAGCATTAGCACAAACTTTAACGTCTTCATTTGATGATGCTCAAAGCAAAATATCAGCTGCCCAGTGGTTGTCGCCAATTGCATTACAGCAATATCAACGTTGGCGAAAAACTGAAGCGATGGAAATGATCACCGCGATGGAATCCATCAAGCAAGTTTTTACTCCTCAGCAAGCCCCATTTAAGTTAATTCGCGGTATGGGAATGAGCTTAATCAATGAGCTTAAACCCATTAAAAACATGATGATAAAGCAAGCTTTAGGGGTTAAAAGCAATCTTCCTAAACTATCAAAGGCTCATCAAGAATTTGGCAAAACGTCACTATAAAGAAAGAAATTTATTACCTTGGCGAATATTTGTCTGAACAAGTAATTACGCAAGCTAACTTCTCGAATTAAAATTTTAATTCATTTGCTTTTCGAAATTATATTCTTTATATGCTGTTTAGTTGGTTTTATATTTGAATGTGTGGTGTTTATTTGTTGAATCATCAATACGACATCGCTATAATTACGTCCAAATTTTGTAAATAGATTGTCTTTCTACTTTAATTAGTAGCTATTACACAATTTATACGAATTATTAGCACAACAAGGTTTTTGCTTAAGTGCATAAACATCCGAATTAACAACAGCGGAACTAAATAATGACAAATAAAACCGTATTACATGCTAAGCATATTGAAGCTGGCGCCAAAATGGTTGATTTTTATGGCTGGGAAATGCCGATTAACTATGGTTCACAAATTGAAGAGCATCATGCTGTTCGTCAAGATGCAGGTATGTTTGATGTATCTCACATGACAATTGTTGATGTTCAAGGTGCGGATGCTAAAGCCTATTTACGTCATTTAGTGATCAACGATGTTGCCAAATTAGATGTTGCTGGCAAAGCGCTTTACACGGGTATGTGTAATGAAGCTGGTGGTGTGATTGATGATTTGATCATTTATTTTTTCACTGACACAGATTATCGTTTAGTGGTTAATTCTGCGACTCGTGAAAAAGATCTAGCGTGGATGTCAAAACAAGCACAAGGTTTTGATTTAACCATCACTGAGCGTCCTGAGTTTGGCATGATCGCGGTTCAAGGCCCACAAGCGAAAGCAAAAGTAGCAACATTATTATCAGCAGAACAAACGCAAGCTGTTGAAGGTATGAAGCCATTTTTTGGTGTTCAAACAGGCGATTTATTTATTGCTACTACAGGTTACACGGGTGAAAACGGTTATGAAATCGTTGTGCCGCAAGACCAAGCTGCAGACTTATGGCAACAATTATTAGACGCAGGTGTAAAACCTTGTGGTTTAGGTGCTCGTGACACGTTACGTTTAGAAGCAGGTATGAACCTTTATGGTTTAGACATGGACGAAACGGTTTCACCATTAGCCGCTAACATGGCTTGGACGATTAGCTGGGAACCAACAGATCGTCAATTCATCGGGCGTGACGTATTAACCGCACAGCGTGAAGCAGGTGATCAACCTAAACTTGTTGGTTTAGTGATGACAGAAAAAGGCGTATTACGTTCAGGCTTGAAAGTTATTTCAGCTGACGGAGAAGGGGTGATAACCTCAGGTACTTTTTCACCGACATTACAACATTCTATCGCCATGGCTCGTGTACCACGTAGCGTAAAAATTGGTGATGAAGTAGAAGTTGAAATGCGTAAGAAATTGGTTAAAGTTAAGGTGGTTAAACCAAGTTTTGCCCGTAACGGTCAAAGCCAATTGGACTAATTTAAATGATGCTCTATAGTGAACAACCAATAGAGCGTTTAACTGTTTAGCAAGCTAAATTATAAAATTAATAAATATTAGGAACTAAAAAATGAGCAACATTCCTTCAGAATTAAGATACGCAACATCGCATGAATGGGTACGTAATGAAGGTAACGGTATTGTTACTGTTGGTATTACAGAGCATGCACAAGAATTGTTAGGTGATATGGTGTTTGTAGAATTACCTGAAGTTGGTGAAAGTGTCAGCACTGGTGATGACGTAGCAGTAGCTGAGTCAGTAAAAGCTGCATCAGACATTTATGCACCAGTTTCTGGTGAAATTGTTGAAGTGAACGAAGATTTAGAAGACTCACCAGAATTAGTTAACTCTGACGCTTTTGGTGATGGTTGGATGTTTAAAATTAAATTAGATGACGAAAGTGAGTTAGACGCATTATTAGATGCTGAAGGTTATGAAAACTCAATCGACGAAGACTAATTTCCTATAACGGGTAAACTTGATACGGCACTGTTTTCTGACAATTTTAAGCACGTTAAATTCCGTGATTAAAGAATTGTTGTAAATAGTTTAATTAAATATCAAGCGTTTACGAAAATTTGTTTGAAGCCTCGAACATTCTCTTTGGATACCGAGGCTTTCTTTTATTTTACTGTATTTCAAACGATATAATACTACAGAGAAGCTGTTTTATGACTACTCAATCCCTTTATGAATTAGAGCAAACTCAAGATTTCATTCGTCGCCACATTGGTCCTGACGAAGCTCAAACACAAGCCATGTTAAATGATATTGGCGCTGAATCGGTTGATGCTTTAATTGATGAAATCGTACCAAGTGATATTCGCTTACCTTCGCTCCCTAACATCGAAGAAAGTAAAACAGAGGTCAAAGCATTACGTGATCTTAAAGCGGTAGCTAGCCTAAATAAAGTTAACACCAGTTATATCGGTTTGGGATACTACGGCACATTAACACCTAATGTGATCCTTCGTAACGTATTGGAAAATCCAGGTTGGTATACCGCTTATACACCTTATCAGCCAGAAATTGCTCAAGGTCGTTTAGAGTCGTTATTAAACTACCAACAAATGTGTTTAGACTTAACCGGTTTAGACTTAGCCTCAGCTTCATTATTGGATGAAGGTACTGCCGCTGCTGAAGCGATGGCATTAGCTAAACGCGTTTCTAAAAATAAAAAATCAAACTTATTTTTCATCTCATCAGACGCTTACCCACAAACCATTGACGTTGTAAAACAACGTGCTGAAATGTTTGGTTTTGACGTAGTTATTGGTGAAACTGACGATGTTGTCAACCACGATGTATTTGGTGCATTATTGCAATACCCAAGTGCAACGGGTGAAGTGCGTGACATTTCAGATTTGATCGCCAAAGTACATGAAAATAAAGGCATTGTTGCTGTAGCGGCTGACATAATGAGCTTAGTGCTATTAAAAGCGCCAGGCGAATTAGGTGCTGATGCAGTTATTGGTTCAAGCCAACGTTTTGGTGTACCAATGGGCTATGGTGGTCCTCATGCGGCATTTTTCACTACCTCTGATCAATACAAGCGCTCATTGCCAGGTCGTATCATTGGTGTTTCTAAAGATACTCGTGGTAACAACGCATTACGTATGGCGATGCAAACACGCGAACAACATATTCGCCGTGAAAAAGCCAACTCAAACATTTGTACAGCGCAAGTATTGTTAGCGAACATGGCGGCATTTTATGCGGTTTATCATGGTCCTAAAGGCTTAAAAACTATCGCAACTCGTATTCATCGTTTTGCTGATATTTTAGCGCATGCTGCTAACACTAAAGGGTTAACGCCATTACACGGCTGTTATTTCGACACCTTAACTTTTAATTTAGCGACTGATTTAAAAGAAGAAATTGTAGCGCGCGCATTAGCTAAAGGCGTTAACTTCCGTACTGACGTTGACAGCCAAATCAGTATTTCTATCGATGAAACCACTAACCGTGACGATTTAGTGTCATTGTTTGACATTTTATTTGGTGAAGATCACGGCTTAGATATCGAATTATTAGATGCCGAAGTGCGTGTGTTAGAGCATGACTCAATTCCAGCATCTTTAGTGCGAGAATCAGCAATTTTAACGCACCCAGTGTTTAACTCATATCACAGCGAAACAGAAATGTTACGCTACATAAAAAAATTAGAAAACAAAGATTTAGCGCTTAACCATTCAATGATTTCATTAGGTTCTTGTACCATGAAGTTGAATGCAACAGCACAAATGATCCCAGTTTCTTGGCCTGAATTTGCCAACATGCACCCATTTGCACCAATCGATCAAGCACAAGGCTACAAGCACATGATCGATGAGTTAGGTAAATGGTTAGTTGAATTAACTGGTTACGACAACATTTCAATGCAACCAAACTCTGGTGCGCAGGGTGAATATGCAGGCTTAATTGCTATTCATAAATACCATGAAAGCCGTGGTGACTCACATCGTAATATCTGTTTAATTCCGTCATCAGCTCACGGTACAAACCCAGCATCAGCACAAATGGTGGGAATGAAAGTGGTTGTGGTTGACTGTGATAAGTCAGGTAATGTTGACATGAATGACTTACGCAAGAAAGCCAGCGAATTAGCTGACAATCTTTCTTGTATCATGATCACTTACCCGTCTACACACGGTGTATATG
>DAINNQ010000239.1:0-4656 GCA_036735825.1 Alteromonadaceae bacterium
TCGCGATATTGAGCACCGTCCCAAATACGTGATGAATCTGGTGTGCCTACTTCGTCCATATAAATTAATTTATCGTTGCCTTGCACGTCTTTTACGTAGCCAAATTCAAATTTAGTATCAACAAAAATTTGGTCAATCTTGGCTAAAGCGTTAGAGATCACGTCAAAACCTTCAGTTAAAAGCTTTTCATATAAAGCAATATCTTCCACTGATTTAAAATTAAAAGCTGCAAAGTTATCTTCAATGTTTTTACGAGTAACATTGACATCATCCGCTTCTGGAACACCAGGTATCCCTGTTAAGATGCCCTTCGTTGACGGCGTTTGTAACAATTGTGGTAACTTACTGTCTTTTGCAAGGTTTTCTGGCAATTCGATACCACAAAAATCTCTTTCACCGTTGCTGTATGCTCGCCACATTGAACCGGTAATATATTGACGACAAATTGCTTCGATCATGACAGGTTTTGCTTTTTGAACGATCCACACAAACGGATGAGGAATATCGAGAATATGGCTATCAGCCAAACCATGTTCTTTAAAAACCTTAAACCAGTGATTTGAAATAGCATTTAGTGCTGCCCCTTTGCCAGGAACACCTCTCATACCACCTTCACCAGTCCAGATACAATCAAAGGCAGAAATACGGTCACTGATCACCATGATTGCCAAAGGAGTATCAAGTGGCACATCATAGCCTTTTTCTTCAATTAAACGTTTGCTATCAGCAGCAGTTAGCCAATAAACAGAACGAACCTTGCCACTATGGACCGGTGCATCAGTGCGAATGGGTAAGTCGTTATTTACCGCTAAAACTTTATTTGCAAGACTCATGATGTTTAACCTTTATTAAACTCTCTAATGTTTGACTAAAACTACTCTTAACGTTCTAAATGATAATGAATCCAATTTATCTGCAAAATTGGCATCAGACGAGAATAATTTTAGTTAAATATTAAAAACTAAAAAGAGAAAAGGACGCTATTGCGCCCTTTTCACTATTTTGTCACTCAAATATTAAGCTAAAGAAGCTTGCGCTTTTTCAACTAATACAGAGAAAGCTGCTTTATCGTATACAGCGATGTCAGCTAGGATCTTACGATCAATTTCAATCGAGGCAATTTTTAAGCCGTTGATGAATTTGCTATAAGATAAACCGTTTTGACGAGCTGCCGCATTAATACGAGCAATCCAAAGTTGACGGAATTGACGCTTACGTTGACGACGGTCACGGTAAGCATATTGGCCAGCTTTTGTTACAGCTTGATAAGCAACGCGATATACGCGACTACGAGCACCGTAGTAACCTTTCGCTTGCTTAAGAACTTTTTTATGACGTGCACGTGCTACAACACCGCGTTTAACTCTTGCCATTGTCTATATCTCCTATTATGCGTGACGTAAAAGTTTTTTAACTGACTTAATGTCAGAAGCAGCAATCATGCATTTCGCACGAAGATGACGCTTAACTTTTGTACGGCGCTTAGTCAAGATATGACGTAGACCCGCTTGTTTAAATTTGTAGCCAGAAGCCGTTTTTTTAAAGCGCTTTGCAGCACCTCTGTTAGTTTTCATTTTAGGCATTGAATATTACTCCACATTCATATTTACACCATAAGGTATAAATATTGCCATTGAAATTTAGCAACTTAGGCGAAAATCTTTCAACTTATCAATAAGTGTGAGATTTTACTTTCAAGCCTAAAATCACCCGTTAAAAACAATAGTGGTGAGCTAAAACTTTCGTTTTAACTACTTGCTAAAACCAAACTATTGATTATTTTTTTGGCGCTAAAACCATCACCATTTGTCGTCCTTCCGCTCTACGAGGGAAAAACTCCACTACTGTTAATTCTTCTAAATCGTTTTTAACACGAGTCAAAAGATCTAAACCGAGTTCTTGGTGGGCCATTTCGCGACCACGGAAGCGTAAAGTCACTTTAACTTTATCGCCATCCTCTAAAAAGCGTTTCAAGCTACGTAATTTCACTTGATAATCGCCTTCATCTGTACCAGGACGGAATTTAATTTCCTTTACCTGAATTTGTTTTTGCTTTTTGCGTTGTTCTTTTTGCTCTTTGGATTTTTCGTACAGGAACTTACCGTAATCCATAACACGACAGACCGGAGGCTGTGCAGTTGGGCTAATTTCAACTAGATCTACACCGGCTTCTTCAGCCTGATTCATGGCTTCATCTAATGTAACGATACCACCAGGTTCTCCATCATATTGAATTAAACGAACTTCGTTACCAGGAATTCCTGTAATCAACTCATTTAAACGATGTGCTGGCTCTTTTTGCCCGCCACGTTGTCCACCTTTAATAGCCATGTTCCTCCAAAGAACTTATACCAGCAGAAATTCTTCATTTTGATTGCTGCTGGATTAAAAAATAATGTCGATTTTACTTTATTTTATTGTTATTTACGAGAATTGACTTCTTCGTGTAATTTTTCAATAAAGTTGTCTACCGACATTTTACCTAAATCTTCACCACTTCGAGTACGAATAGCAATTTCGCCATTTTCCATTTCTTTGTCACCTACAACTAACAAATATGGAACACGCTTCAAAGTATGCTCGCGGATTTTAAAGCCTATCTTCTCATTTCTCAAGTCTAGTTTGGCTCTAAATCCATTTTCTTTTAGTTTTTTAACAACTTTTTGACAATAATCACCTTGTTTGTCGGTAATATTCATCACGGTTGCTTGAATTGGCGATAACCATGTCGGGAATTTACCTGTATATTCCTCGATCAAAATACCAATAAAACGTTCAAGAGAACCTAAAATAGCACGATGGATCATCACAGGAATATATCTTTCGTTATCTTCACCCACATAAGTTGCGCCTAAACGCTCTGGTAAAGCAAAATCTAACTGCACAGTTCCACACTGCCAAGCACGTCCCAAACAGTCCATTAAGGTAAATTCTATTTTAGGACCGTAAAAAGCACCTTCACCGGGTAAATACTCAAATGAAATATCCGCATCGGTTAACGCTTGCGCTAAGCCTTGTTCGGCTTTGTCCCACATTTCGTCATTACCAATGCGATTTTCTGGACGAGTCGATAATTTGACTACGATATCTTCAAAACCAAATGAGCCGTAAACGTCATAAACCATTTCGATACATTTAGTCACTTCTGCTTGCACTTGTGATTCCATACAGAAAATATGAGCATCATCTTGGGTAAAACCACGTACACGCATTAAGCCATGCAATGAACCTGATGGCTCGTTACGGTGACAACAACCAAATTCGGCAATACGTAACGGTAAATCACGGTAAGATTTTAAGCCTTGATTAAATATTTGTACGTGTCCAGGACAGTTCATTGGTTTAATTGCATATTCACGTTTTTCTGATTCAGTTGTGAACATACCATCAGCATATTTTTCCCAATGCCCTGATTTTTCCCAAAGACTTCTGTCCATCATCAATGGCGCTTTTACTTCGTCATAATCATACGCACGTAATTTTTCACGCACGAATTTTTCAAGTTCGGTATAAATAGTCCAGCCATCGTTATGCCAAAACACCATGCCCGGCGCTTCTTCTTGCCAATGAAATAAATCTAATGTTTTACCTATTTTACGGTGATCACGTTTTTCAGCTTCTGCTAATCGTTGAATATAAGCTTTTAATTGTTTTTTATCAGCCCAAGCGGTACCGTAAATTCGCTGCAACATTTTGTTGTCAGAATTGCCGCGCCAATATGCGCCAGCAACTTTCATTAATTTAAAGTGATGACAATGACGCATGCTCGGCACGTGAGGGCCACGACACATATCGATATATTCTTGGTGATGATATAAAGCTGGTGTATCAGATTTATCAATATTCTCATCAAGAATTTCTAACTTGTACATTTCACCACGCTCAGTAAACGCATCATAAGCATCTTGCCACGTTCCTGTTTTTTTGATGACTTCATAACCAGTACGGGCAAGATCTGTCATGCGTTTTTCAAGTTTAACTAAATCATCTTCAGTAATAGATTCGTCTAAATCGACATCGTAATAAAAGCCGTTATCAATCGTTGGACCAATAGCCATTTTGACATTGGGGTATAACTGCTTAATAGCATGACCTAATAAATGCGCGCATGAATGACGAATGATTTCTAAACCTTCAGTATCTTTACTGGTGATAAGTTGCAACGCAGCATCTTGGGTAATTAATTCACAAGCATCAACTAAATTGCCATCAATTCGACCAGCAATTGTCGCTTTAGCTAAACCAGGACCAATATCTAACGCGACATCCATTACAGAAACAGCATTATCAAACGAGCGTTGTGAACCATCAGGGAGAGTAATAACAGGCATGAGATTTCCTTCGTCAGTGGCGACACACACTAAGTGCCGCATGATATTTATAAAATTAGTCGTTGAATCTAGAATTCTTTTGTTTTTATTTCTAAGTCATTTAAGCTATAGAAATAAACGAGCTCGGCAATATAGGGGAATTTACCTGAATTTGCAACGACAAGAGACCATATGAACCTCCCTTTTTACAGATTAATTCAACCTTTGGTAAAACATGTGGTTAAATCCGCTCATTTAATGCTGATTATTTTCGTCGCCACGTTCATAGCTATTGACGTTAAAGCTAACGACACCAACAAAGATCAGTTACTGACGTGGACAGAAT
>DAINNQ010000240.1:0-4655 GCA_036735825.1 Alteromonadaceae bacterium
ATATAACCCCAACCTGCAATGATTGTTTGCATATTGGCACTGTTGCCGGCTTCAATATCTCGCTTTGCATCACCGACATAAACACATGTGTTGGCATCGACATTTATTTGTTTACAGGCAAAATATAGTGGCTCAGGATCGGGCTTTCTAGTTAATAGCGTATCACCACCTACTAGCACTGCGCATTGTTCGAATTCAGGGAAGTAAGGCAGCAATATTTTCGTTAATCCTTCGGGCTTATTTGTTACAACTCCCCAAGGAACATCATGGCTATTTAATTTTGCTAATAAGGCATTAACACCAGGGTATAAGCAGGTGTGTTTGGCGATATTTTCTTGGTAATAAGTTAAAAACTCTTGACGAAGCTGTTCATAATTAAACTGGCTAAGTTGTGCTTTAAAACCTAATTCAAGCAATCCTTTTGCCCCATCAGAAGCGACAGGCCGATATATCTCTCTATCAATTAAAGGCAGGTTGTACTTATTAAGCACGTAATTAAGGGCTTCGCCTAAATCGTTAGCCGTGTCGAGTAATGTGCCGTCTAGATCAAAGAGTACCGCATCAATTGTCTTTATATTTATCATTTGCAGCTCACACTTTTTGACAACATAAGATGTAATTCACATCAAGTGAATCAATGAGCTTATGATTTTCAGTTAGCGGGTTATAATGAATTCCTGCTGCATCAATGCATTTTAAATCGTTGCTCTCAGCCCAGCTGATTAATGTTGAAGGGCGAATGAAATGTTGATGATCATGAGTGCCGTCGGGCACAAGTTTTAACACTTTTTCCGCCGCAACTATAGCTAACAGGTAAGACTTAATGGTTTTATTTAATGTTGAAAAAAAGACATAGCCGCCAGGCTTTACCATTTGACTACAGGCCTGAACTATTGAGGCAGGATCTGGTACATGTTCAAGCATCTCCATACAGGTAACGGCATCATAAAATTCCGTATGCTGTTGAGCATGTTGCTCAGCGGTGATTTTTAGATAATTAACGTTTATCTTCGATTCTAAAGCATGTAGTTTAGCAACATTTAATGGCTCATCACCCATATCTATGCCTGTTACATCAGCACCCATTTGAGCTAAACTTTCTGTCAATATACCGCCACCACAGCCGACATCAATCATCTTTTTACCAAAAAGATCTTGCATGTGTTGAATGATAAATTGTCGACGGATAGGGTTTATTTGATGTAAAGGTTTAAATTCACCTTCGAGTTCCCACCATTGGTTGGCAACTTTCTCAAATTTTGCAATTTCTTCGAGGTTAACGTTCAGTTGTTCAGACATAAGATACTACGTTCGCTATAAATGAAGGAGCATTCTAAACGAAAGTCAATAAATCGACCAGTAGTGGAAAATGAAATGTTGATCTTTGTCAGTTCTCTTTTAATTGCCAAGTTGATTAATAATTGTGCTAGTTGTTAAGTGTCTATTATATAAGTGGTTATTTGTATATTTTTTGCAGATGTTTACTAAATGCTCGCTAATTATTCTTCTGAGAAATAATCACTTGAAATACAACGCTAACCAAAGCAGAATGTCATGTTATAAAGCTATATAGTCTCAATTTTTTTTGTGCTAATATCGCTGCGTTTTTAACAATAATAATTTCCAAATTCAAATTTAGGGATACCGTCGTTTTATGACCGATCTGGCAAAAAATGTTGCTCCAATCAATATTGAGGATGAGCTAAAAAGCTCCTATTTAGATTATGCGATGAGTGTAATCGTAGGACGAGCGTTACCTGACGTTCGAGATGGTTTAAAGCCTGTACATCGCCGCGTTTTATTCGCGATGAATGTTTTAGGTAATGACTTTAATAAACCTTATAAAAAATCCGCACGTGTCGTTGGTGATGTGATCGGTAAATATCACCCTCATGGTGATACAGCCGTTTACGATACTATTGTACGTATGGCGCAACCGTTTTCATTGCGTTATATGCTTGTTGATGGTCAAGGTAACTTTGGTTCTGTTGATGGTGATTCTGCAGCTGCAATGCGTTACACCGAAATCAGAATGTCGAAGATTGCTCATACAATCTTGGCTGATTTAGAGAAAGAAACCGTCGACTTTGTACCTAACTATGACGGCACTGAACATATTCCAGCCGTTATGCCTACGCGTATCCCTAACTTATTAGTTAATGGTACATCAGGTATCGCTGTGGGTATGGCAACGAATATTCCTCCGCATAATTTAACGGAAGTGATTAACGGTTGTTTAGCATTAATAGAAAATAGTGATATTTCATTTGAAGAATTGCTAGAACATATTCCAGGTCCTGATTTTCCAACTGCTGGTATTATTAGTGGTCGTGCTGGTATTCAAGAAGCATATAAAACAGGGCGTGGTAAAATAAAAATCCGTGCTCGTGCTGAAATTGAATGCAATGAAAGCACAGGAAAAGAAACCATTATTGTTCATGAGTTACCATATCAAGTGAACAAAGCTCGCTTGATTGAAAAAATGGCGGAGCTAGTTAAAGAAAAACGCCTTGAAGGTATTTCAGCCTTACGTGACGAGTCTGATAAAGACGGTATGCGTATGGTAATTGAAATCAAACGTGGTGAAGTGGGTGAAGTTGTTTTAAATAACTTATACAAACTGACTCAAATGCAAGTGTCTTTTGGTTTGAATATGGTGGCATTAACTAATGGCCAACCTAAATTATTCAACTTAAAAGAAATGCTTGAAGCATTTATTCTTCATCGCCGCGAAGTTGTTACTCGTCGTACTATATTCGAATTACGTAAAGCACGTGAAAGAGCGCACATTCTTGAAGGTCTTTCTATTGCGTTAGCGAATATTGACCCGATCATTAAACTCATTAAAGAGTCGAACAACCGTAAAGAAGCCGAAGAAAAACTGATCAGTCAAGGTTGGTCACTTGGCAACGTTGCAGCCATGCTTGAAAGTGCTGGTACCGATGCGGCTCGTCCTGAGTGGTTGGAACCAGAATACGGAATTCGTGATGGTTTATATTATTTAACAGCAGAGCAAGCGAAAGCTATCGTTGACTTGCAGTTATATAAACTATCAGGCATGGAACACGAAAAGATTCTAAGTGAGTACAAAGCGTTATTAGACCTTATCGCTGAGTTATTGCATATTCTAGCTAGCCCAGAACGTTTAATGGAAGTTATTCGTGAAGAATTGGAAGCTATTCGTGATGAATTTGGTGATGAACGTCGTACTGAAATTACTAATGCATCGCATGATTTATCGTTAGAAGATTTAATTTGCGAAGAAGACGTTGTTGTTACCTTATCAAATGAAGGCTACGTAAAATACCAAGTACTTTCTGATTATCAAGCGCAACGTCGTGGTGGTAAAGGTAAAGCAGCAACGAAGATGAAAGAAGAAGATTTCATCGAACGCTTATTAGTTGCTAATACCCATGATACGATTTTGTGTTTCTCTAATAGAGGCAAATTGTATTGGTTAAAAGTTTATCAATTGCCGCTTGCGAGCCGAACAGCTCGTGGACGACCAATAATTAACTTATTGCCTTTAGATGATAACGAGAAAATTACCGCTATTTTACCTGTTCGTGAATATGAAGAAGATAAATTCATCATCATGGCGACCGCTTCTGGTACGGTTAAGAAAACGCCTTTAACGGCTTATTCTAATCAACGTGCAAATGGCATTATTGCGTTAAACTTACGTGATGACGACACCTTAATTGGTGTTGATATTACCAACGGTGAGAATGACATTATGTTGTTCTCAGATGAAGGTAAAGTTGTTCGCTTTAATGAAAAAGCACGTGATAGTGAAACCGGTGAAGTTAAGATTGATCCTGAAACGGGTGAAGAAATCCACGCGTTAAGAGCAATGGGGCGTACTGCAACGGGTGTTCGTGGTATTAAGCTTGAAGGTGATCAAAAAGTTGTTTCTTTAATTGTACCGAAAAATGAAGGTGCAATATTGACCGTTACTCAAAATGGTTACGGAAAGCGTACTGATTTATCAGAATACCCAGCGAAAAGCCGTGCTACGAAAGGTGTTGTTTCAATTAAAGTTAGTGAGAGAAACGGACCTGTAGTTGGCGCTGTGCAAGTGGAAGATCAAGATGAAATCATGCTGATCACAGATAACGGCACGTTAGTTCGAACTCGAGTAAATGAAGTGAGTGTTATTGGTCGTAATACCCAAGGTGTTCGTATCATCCGTACAGCAGACGATGAACATGTTGTCGCGTTACAACGTATTGATGAAATTGAAGAAGACGCAACCGTAATTGATGAAAACGAAGCCGAAGATGCTGAAAATGCATCGACAAGTGTAGAGTCATCAGCTGAAACACCGCCTGAAACTGAAGAAAATCTCAGTGAAGGCGATGACGAATAACGTTACCGCACAATAATTTGAAAATAGGCGGTATTAACCGCCTATTTTTTTGGGTGAAATAAATCATTGCCTTAAAGCATATGCATCATCAAGGTAATGAGTTGATAAATCAGAGCCATAATCTCTGATGTTAGTAGTTTTTATGATTTTTGAAGAATAGCGTGAATTACATATACGATTAATTAATCAAATTTGTATAACGCATTGCAGTTTAGTTAGTAATTAATTTTAATTTAGAGGTTTATAATTTCTCATGTCTGTTGTTTTTAATTTTTCAGCTGGTCCA
>DAINNQ010000241.1:0-4625 GCA_036735825.1 Alteromonadaceae bacterium
TGCCAGTGTTCAAACATTCACACAGCAAAATAGAGAACAACTGCAAATTCGCTTCGACCCAGTTAAAGCGGCGGAATATGGCATTCAAATCCCTCAACTTATTTCATTAGTGAGCGCGTCTAATGACGTTTCTGGTGGATATATTGATGTTGGTCGTCGTCAATACACCTTACGTTTTAATGGTAAATACCGAGTTGAAGAGCTTGAAGATCTGATTTTAGAATCACGCAATGGCAGTAATATTCGTTTGGCTGATATTGCTCGTGTTGAAATTAGCCGACCCGACAAACAAAATCTAGCCATACAAAATGGTAACCCTGCATTCTCAATGCGTATTGACCGAGCAAATGGCGCTAATGTGTTAGAGACACTAAATCGAGTCAAAACGGAAGTGGAGCTGATCAACAAAGAAGTTCTCGCAGATAAAGATCTGATCATGGTGCAATCATTTGACGCTTCTGTCTTTATTTATAGGGCGATTAATTTAGTCACCAGTAATCTATTTGCAGGTGTTGTGTTGTCGCTTTCCATTTTGTGGTTTTTTATTCGAAGAATGCGAGCCACCTTAATTATTGCTACGGCCATTCCTATCAGTTTGCTCAGTACTTTCATCGTTTTAGAAATAACAGGGCGTTCTTTAAATGTTATCTCACTGGCAGGTTTAGCCTTTGCCGTTGGTATGGTGTTAGATGCAGCCATTGTCGTTTTAGAAAACATTTTACGTATGCGCGATAACGGGTTAGACGATCATGAAAGCTCAGAGCAAGGTGCCAAACAAGTATTCGGGGCGCTATTAGCGTCAACAGCGACAACCGTAGCCATATTTCTTCCCGTATTTTTCTTAAAAGATATTGAAGGACAATTGTTTGGTGATTTAGCGTTAACCATTGCTATCGCGGTATCAGTTTCGTTAATTGTCGCAGTTATTTTATTACCCGTTTTAGCTAAATATTTTTTGAAACAACAGCCTGTACAAGATCCGAATCAAAAGGTTTGGCAAAAAATCACACGTTTTGTCATGAAAATTACCAATAGCGGTAAAAAACGTGTGTCATTAGCGGCAACATTATTATTAGTACCTATGTTGGTCACTTATATCGCCTTACCAACGTTGGATTATTTACCACCAGTTAAGCGTGATGCTGTTGATGCTAACTTACAATTTCCTCCAGGAGCTAATGTCCAAACCATAGATAAAGAAGTGCTCCAACCTATAGTTGAACGTTTAAAGCCATACATGGACGGAACGAAAGAACCCGCGTTGAAAAATTACTATGTATTTACTGGCCCTTTTGGCGGGAACTTAGGCGTACGAGCGAAAGACCAATCAAAAGTGAATGAGTTATTAGCCGTTGTTCGTAATGAAATTTTGGTTGATTTACCTGATACACAAGCGTTTGCTTATCAAGGTAATTTATTTGGCGGCTTTGGTGGTGGACGGCAAGTGCGTATGAATTTGCAATCGAAAAACACGAAAGCATTACAAAATGCAGCGCGTCAGGGCGTGGAATGGGTAAAAGAAGCGATACCTGATGTTAGTGTGCAAGCTAATCCTGGAACTGAAGATGCTGAACCAGAATTAAGACTCACGCCAAACGATCGCAATATTTTAGAACAAGGTTGGAATCGTCGAGACTTAGGCAGTGTTGTTCGCACTATGGGAGATGGACTTTACGTAGGTGAATATTTTAATGGCAGTAAACGCCTGAATATGATTTTACGAGCTGATGGTTGGGACGACCCTGATAACCTTGCCGATGTGCCAATTGTTAATGGAAACGGTGCTATTACGCAGTTATCGACATTAGTTGATATTACGCGCACCGTTGGCCCGTCAAACTTAACCCGATTAGATGGCAACCGTACCATCAGCTTAAATGTTAGCCCGCCAGAAGGTTGGTCATTAGAGCAAACCATTGCCGTGTTAAAAGAAAAGGTTGAGCCTAAACTGCGTGAAGCATTACCTGAAGACGGTAATATTATTTATGGCGGCAGTGCTGATCAACTTGAAAAAGCAATAAACGTAATGGCTGAAAATTTTGCCTTTGCCTTGGTTATTTTATTCTTATTAATGGCCGCGCTATTTAAATCAATTAAAGACAGTTTACTCGTGGTGATCACCATTCCACTCGCTACGGTTGGCGGAGTGTTAGCCCTGCAATTATTAAACCTGAGTGTTTTCCAACCGTTAGATTTATTAACCATGATTGGCTTTGTTATTTTACTAGGTTTAGTGGTCAATAACGCGATTTTACTCGTGCATCAAACACGGTTAGGGCAAGAAAGTGGCCTGAAAAGAGTTGCGGCAGTTGAGCAGGCGTTAGCATTAAGACTTCGTCCAATTTTTATGAGCACATTAACCAGCTTTTTCGGCATGTTGCCTTTGTTACTTATGCCAGGAGCAGGCAGTGTTATTTATCGAGGTTTAGCGGCTGTAATTGTTGGTGGCTTAGCAATAAGTACCGTATTTACCATTGTTTTATTGCCATGTTTGTTAAGGCTGAGCAAGCATGACTTTGCTAGCTTGCTCAATAAAACGCAGTCAATTTCTAAAAAATCAAATGATAGTAAAGACACAGATTTATTAACGCCAGCTGTTGTCTCGCTTTCACATTCAACAAGCAATTCAACGAATAAGCACTCAGTGTAAATTAAAGGAACACAACAATGAAAAATACATGTATCACCTTGATTTTAAGCAGCGCATTATACGCCAGTAGTGCTCACGCACTTTATCAATCAGACCAAGACACAGGGCATTTAGTGAGTGTTGAAGTGACGAAAAAAGAACACGTTAGCCCAACTATGTGGTTACCTGGAAATGTTATCAGCAGAAACAACTCGCCAATTTCTGCGGAGCAAACTGGCCAATTACTGTGGATAGAAGAAATTGGCACGCAAGTAGAAAAAGGGCAAGTGATCGCTAAAATTGATAATCGTCACTTAACTTTACAACTCGCTCGCCAAAAAGCGCAGGTTAAACAATTTCAAGCCAACGTTGAATATTTGAGCAAACAGCAAACCAGACTATCAACATTGAGCCAAAAAAATAACACTTCTGTCAGTGAACTTGAACGAGTGATAAAAGACCTAGCGGTGGCAAAAAATGAAGTGATCGCTTTAGAAATGCAAGTACTACAAACAGAACTCGCTATTGAAAAAACACAAATTAAAGCGCCTTTTAGTGGTAATATAAGCCAGCGATTTGCGCACTTAGGCGCATTGATCACTGTAGGTAGCCCTTTGTTACAACTTGTTGATACAATGCATTTAGACATTAAAATTGCTGCGCCATTGTCGATATCTCGTTATCTGCAAGCCGACAGTCAAGTGTTAGTGAAATGGCAAGATAAATTAATTGAACTGCCTGTTCGCACTTGGAGCCAAGCAGGGGATCAAAATTCTCGAACATTTGATGTTCGCTTATCGGCTGATGGTATCAAACTCATTGCGGGTTCTGCGGTAACCGTTTCATTACCTAAAGAATCAAGTATGGAAGCGACGTTAGTTCCGCGTGATGCATTGGTACTTAGAGAAAATGAAACCTTTGTTTTAACGTTAGATGAAGATAGTAAAGCTAAAAAAGTCAATGTTTTGGTTGGACAAGGTGTTGGCCGTTGGGTGTCTGTTTCAGGACAGCTCTTAGCGGGTGATGAAGTTATTGTGCGAGGTGGCGAAACCTTACAAACAGGGCAGAAAGTGAGAAAAGATGAACGCTTAATTGCCAAAGCATCTCATTCGATTTAGTCGTTATGCAAATTTATAGGTAAAAAGCATGTTGAAAATGCACTGGTCTATTTTATTGCTTGTTGGTTGTATTGCCTTAGGTTTACTGACAAGTTGTGCCAAAAATAAAGAGATCACCAAAGGAACTCTCGCGCCAAGTGCACAAACGTTTTCGGGAGGGATCATTCAAGTTTATGCCGCTCGTACGCGGGGCGCCAAACAAGCAGTTTCGGTACATACTTGGGTTAGTACGAAAAAATCACATGAAAGTCATTACACCAGTTATGAAATTATCGGTTGGAAATTACGCCGTTCTGACACAGCTATAGTGATCAGAGATACTTTGCCAGATCGCGACTGGTGGGGACAACAGCCAGAATTGTTACTGGATTATCGCAAAGACGATGTCGATTTATTGATTGATAAAATCAAGCAAGCAGTTGATAAGTATCCGTATAAAAATCAATACCATGCTTATCCTGGGCCTAACAGCAATACATTCACTGCCATGATAGGTAGAAGCGTGCCTGAACTGGGATTAGATTTACCATCCACCGCAATTGGCAAAGATTACAAACCGATAAGTGAAGTATTTGGCATTTCGCCAAGCGGTAGCGGTGTACAGGCTTCATTATGGGGATTATTAGGGTTAACTTTAGGGTATGAAGAAGGACTCGAACTTAATTTACTTGGCTTAAACATCGAGCTAGATATTTTTGATTTAGCGATCGAATTGCCCGGTATTGGCAGAATAGGACAAGCGCCAACAAAGCATGCTTCTAAAACCGTTTTAAAGAGTGATTAGGGTCTGTTGATCTTTCGAGATTATTTTTGCAGCAGTTTCTTGGGTATTTATACAAGGCAGAGCCTTTGTCATGTGGTTGTTCCACATAAAAAGG
>DAINNQ010000242.1:0-4585 GCA_036735825.1 Alteromonadaceae bacterium
AAATAAATATAGCCATAATCAATTACTGTATTGGACAGATGAATTTTGTCATTATTCTAATGTCATTGCTGAAAGTAGAAGTAAGTACATATCTGCTTTAAAAGATGAATTGAATATATGGTTAAAGGTTTTATTACCTGCTATTGATGACGAGATAGTGATTCAATATCGACAAGGTTGGCATGGTAAAAAAGAATTACTCGCTGTATTAGAAGAAAACAAAAATAAAGAAATAGATCGTGGCTTTAGTTTATTTGGTGCACATAAATTTGATCTAAGGTTTTTAGTTAATAATTTATCCATTGAACATACACTGTCACGAGGACAACAAAAGTTGTTTTTAATCGCTTTAACTTATGCTCAAACAAAACTTATTGAACAAGTAAAGCGACTAAAACCAATTTTATTAATTGATGATATTGGGGCTGAGTTAGATATAACATCGAGACAAGCAATGTTTATGGCTAATCAGCAGTTAAATTGTCAAACAATTATTTCGGCAATTGATAAAGTTGCATTGGAACCACTTATTCCAGACAACAATAATTATAAGATGTTTCACGTGAAACATGGTCAAATTTCAGCAATAGGTAAATAGGCTATACGCTATGACAGTAGAAAATGAATACGGTTCAGACAGTATCAAAGTTTTAAAAGGGCTTGATGCCGTTCGTAAAAGACCGGGTATGTATATCGGTGATACAGATGATGGTACAGGTTTACATCATATGGTATTTGAAGTTTTAGATAACTCAATCGATGAAGCATTAGCAGGACACTGTAGTGATATCATTGTAACTATTCACCTTGATGGTTCCGTATCTGTAAAAGATGATGGACGTGGAATACCAACAGATATTCACCCAGAAGAGGGGGTTTCAGCTGCAGAAGTTATCATGACAGTACTTCATGCTGGTGGTAAATTTGGTGGTGAAGACTCGGGATATAAAGTTTCAGGTGGTTTACACGGCGTAGGTATTTCAGTGGTAAACGCTTTAAGTAGCAAATTAAAACTGAATATCCGACGTGATGGTAAACTTTATGAACAGTTTTATCATATTGGTGAACCTGAAGCGCCACTTGCTGTCGTTGGAGAAAGTGATAAAACAGGTACAGAAGTTAGATTCTGGCCGAGTACAGAAACATTCACAGATGTTGTATTTCATTATGATTTACTAGTAAAAAGAATACGTGAATTATCATTTTTGAATTCAGGTGTTTCGATTCGATTAATTGATGAAAGAGAGGAAGGTAGAGAAGACCATTTTCATTTTGAAGGCGGTATTCAAGCTTTTGTTGATTACCTAAATACCAATAAAACACCAGTTAATGAAGAAATATTTTATTTCGATCTAGAGCGTGAAGATGGAATCGTAGTAGAAGTGGCAATGCAATGGAATGATGGTTTCCAAGAAAGTATTCATTGTTTTACCAATAATATTCCTCAAAGAGATGGTGGTACACACTTAAGTGGATTTAGAACAGCTTTAACCCGTACGCTAAATAGCTACATGGTTAAAGAAGGGTTGAATAAAACTAAGAAAGGCGGCACGACAGAAACGAGTGCTTCTGGTGACGATGCTCGTGAAGGTTTAACTGCGGTTATTTCAGTAAAAGTACCTGATCCTAAGTTTTCATCTCAAACAAAAGATAAGCTGGTATCGTCTGAAGTTAAAACGGCAGTTGAGCAAGCAATGGGTGAAAAGCTTGGTGAATACTTATTAGAAAAACCAGCTGTTGCTCGAACAATTATTATGAAGATTGTTGATGCGGCTAGAGCGCGTGAAGCAGCACGTAAAGCACGTGAAATGACACGACGTAAAGGTGCATTAGATATAGCAGGTTTACCTGGTAAATTGGCTGATTGCCAAGAAAAAGATCCTGCGCTTTCTGAACTTTATATTGTGGAAGGAGACTCTGCTGGCGGTTCAGCTAAGCAGGGCAGAAATCGTAAAAACCAAGCGATACTACCATTAAAAGGTAAGATTCTTAACGTGGAAAAAGCGCGTTTTGATAAAATGATTTCATCACAAGAAGTCGGCACATTAATTACTGCCTTAGGTTGTGGTATTGGTCGAGATGAATATAACCCGGATAAACTGCGTTATCATAGCATCATCATCATGACCGATGCTGACGTGGATGGATCTCACATTCGCACATTATTACTAACTTTCTTCTATCGTCAAATGCCTGAAATCATGGAGCGTGGTTATATTTATATTGCACAACCGCCTTTATATAAAGTGAAAAAGGGTAAACAAGAACGTTATATCAAAGATGATGAAGCATTAACTGAGTATTTAACAACATTAGCTCTAGATACAGCAGCAATTCATGTCAATGAATCAGCGCCAGCAATATCTGGAGTTTCATTAGAAAATCTTGTTAAACAATATCGTAAAACCATGTCGATTATTAAGCGTGTATCTAGACAAATACCTGCTGATATTCTTGAGAAAATGATTTACGGTTTACCCATTCAACCTGAAGACTTTAAAGACCAAGCTAAAGTTCAAGAATGGACAACACAAATTGTTAGTCAATTAGACGGGCAAGATGGTAATGGTTCTATTTATTCTTCATCAGTAAAACATGATCAAGAACGTAATATTTACTATGCAAGTTTTAATATTCGTCAGCATGGTATAGATAAAGTTTATAATTGTAGTTACGATTTTATCAACTCATCAGAATTTGCTGCAATCATTAAATTAAATATTGATATTAATGATCTGATGGAAGAAGGCGCATATGTTAAGCGTGGTGAAAAAGTTCAACCAGTTAGCTCATTTGAAGAAGCACTGAATTGGTTAATGGCTGAATCGAAACGTGGACAATACATACAACGTTATAAAGGGCTAGGAGAAATGAACCCTGATCAATTATGGGAAACCACAATGGATCCTGAAACTCGTCGTATGTTACAGGTGACTATTGAAGATGCCATTGCTGCCGATCAGCTGTTTAATACCTTAATGGGTGATCACGTTGAACCACGTCGTAACTTTATAGAAGAAAACGCACTTAAAGTAGCTAATTTGGATGTTTAGTATAAAATTCAAATAGTTATATAAAAAGACCACTAATCAGTGGTCTTTTCATTTTAAGTGCTAACAGAAACAAGCACATCCGTACATAAATTAGCATGAACGGGTAACAAAAATAGAAATCATGTTAAAAATGAAATCGAAATTATCGAGTAAAAGCTCAATAATTTAACTAAGGTAACTAGGCTAATAAACAGACAAGCGGTATACTAGTGCCAGCATTTTTAACACTCTGTATTATAAATCGGATAAACATGAGTACGTTCAATATAAAAACATTTCAAGGCCTTATCTTACAACTACAAGATTACTGGTCACGCCAAGGTTGTGTCATTGTTCAACCATTAGATTTAGAAGTGGGTGCAGGTACTTTTCACCCAATGACATTTTTACGTTCAATTGGTCCAGAACCCATTAGTAGTGCCTATGTACAACCTTGTCGTCGCCCAACCGATGGTCGTTACGGTGAAAACCCGAATAGATTACAACACTATTATCAATTTCAAGTGATGTTAAAACCATCACCGAAAAATATACAGGACTTATATTTAAACTCACTAAAAGAGTTGGGTATTGATCCATTAGTGCATGATATTCGCTTTGTTGAAGACAACTGGGAATCACCAACGTTAGGTGCATGGGGATTAGGTTGGGAAGTTTGGTTAAACGGTATGGAAGTTACCCAGTTTACCTATTTTCAACAAGTCGGTGGTTTGGAATGTACACCAGTAACAGGCGAAATCACTTATGGTCTTGAACGTCTAGCTATGTATATACAAAATGTGGATAGCATTTACGATTTAGTGTGGACCGATGGCCCAATGGGCAAAGTATTATACGGTGATGTCTTTCATCAAAATGAAGTAGAGCAATCAGCTTATAACTTTGAACATGCTGATGTTGAAGCGTTATTTAAAACCTTCGATCAATGTGAAAAAGACAGTCAAAAACTCATCGAAGCAGGATTAGCTTTACCAGCTTACGAACAAGTCATGAAAGCATCACATGCATTCAATTTACTCGATGCTAGACATGCTATTTCAGTAACAGAAAGACAGCGATATATACTTCGTGTTCGAGCGTTATCAAAAGCGTGTGCAGAAGCATATTATGCAACCAGAGAAGAATTAGGCTTCCCTATGTGTAAATCAACGCAACAAGGGAGCAAGTAATATTATGACCACAAATACTTTATTAATTGAATTAGGTACAGAAGAGTTACCACCCAAATCACTTAAAAAACTTGCCACAACATTTTACGATCAAATTGTTAGTCAAATTACAGCTGCAGATTTAGCCTTTGAATCAGCGACATGGTTTGCATCACCGAGACGATTTGCCGTTAAAGTAAACGCGTTGGTAGAAAAGCAACAAGACAAAGAAATCGAAAAACGTGGTCCTGCTATCAATGTTGCATTTGATGCAGAAGGAAACCCAAGCAAAGCAGCACAAGGTTGGGCCCAGTCGAACGGTATCACTATTGAACAAGCGCAACGCTTAAAAACTGATAAAGGCGAATGGTTACTGCATAAAGC
>DAINNQ010000243.1:0-4546 GCA_036735825.1 Alteromonadaceae bacterium
AACCCAGAGTCATCGTTTAAAAATAATAATATGTATTTAAGGAGAAATGCTGATTACTGAGTTTTCTCCTTAAACTCACATAAATCCTCGATAATTCAAGAGTGAAGATTTTGTCGTGATGTTTATTGAGAGTTATTTACCTTCCAAGGTGGGTCCAACCGATTCTCACCAGCCCAAAACAATTTTATTTTATTGCCTGATGGGTCAACCAAAACGGCTTCTTTCCATAAATACCGTTGGTCCGTTGGATCTTGAACAAACTCAATACCTTTGCCTTTTAATTCGATAACCCATTCACCTAAGTCTTCATACTCAAAATAAATGATGGCGCCATTAATAAATTCACCGTCATTTAAGCTTAAGGAAAATGTTGAATTTCCTTCAGGGCATGAAAAACGTGCATAATGGGGTGTATCCACAATAAGCGTCATACCTAGCGTGGTATAGAATTTTACGGCCGCAGCCATATCTTTAACCGGTATAGTGACTTGATTTAAATTCATAAAATTCCTTACAGTTCTAGCCTTACCAATTGGTCAGTAAGGCTGACTAATTTCAACTTGAAGCCCTAAATTTTTCGATAAATCGAGATAAACAATTTATCATTAACGTTGTTTATAGTGCTTTATTTTCACGTGCGTTTTGGCTTAGCGAGCCGGTATCAGTTAACCCTTGTATTGCGGTCACTATCCCATTATTGCGTATAACTTTAATGCGAAAATGACTCTTACCCTCGACCATAAACAACGTATCGCTAATCGGTGTTAATTTTAGGCGGTGACTCCCTTGGCGCTGATAGTAGAGGTCTCCATCATCTAAAATTAATGCTCTAAGTCCATAATTACCCGCATACGCTTGTTTGAGTTGCTGAGATATCTCGTGTTTATTGTTTAGCGCATTTTTATAATCTAAATACCATTGATTAATCGCACGATCACCAGTCCCTTTTTCTAACTGAGTTTTTAGCGCCAACATATGCGATTGCTCTAACGCATGTTCGGCAGTTACTTCTATGTGAGGTTTAACGCCATGACCTTCCCAATTAGATTTTGTAACTGGGTTAATGGTTCGAGATGTGGGTACCCATACTAAAAAGCGATCTGTAATAGGCATTTTACCGCCAGCATGTGCACCTCCCCCGGTGATTTCACCAATGATGGTCGCTCTTTTTAAGTGTTTTAGGGTGTAGCTAAAGTCTTCTGCCGCGGAAAACGTACCGCTACTAGTAAGCACATAAACATCAACATTAGATCGCCTTTTACCTGGTACAAAAGGCAAGCTCCAATACTGCTTGGTTAAATTTAAGTTCCGCTTATAAATATCATTTAATAGTATCGGCTCTTCCTCTAATAAATAGCTGATCATTAGTTGTACCATCGACGGAGAGCCACCACGGTTATTTCTCAGGTCAAAAATTAAAGAGTTTGTGTTTTGCAAAAAATTCATTGCCGCTACTAGGGTTTTAGCAGCATCATCAGGAAAATCGAAACTTCTAAGGTCAATGTAACCAATATTTCCTTCGAGAATTTTTACTTGTTTAAAGCCAAAGTTTTTCGCTCGTTGCTTAGCTAACTCCTCATCGTCAATACGTTGTTGCTCATCTGCCGATAACTCACTGCTATAGCGACTTACTGATACAGGATCAAAATACACTTTCAAATGTCGATCTTTACTAATGTGTTGAATATCTTTGGTAAGTTGCTCAGCAAGCTCTTTGCCATTTTTATAGTTGTTGTATTCTCCGCTGTTAAGCTTTGATCCAATCACACTTTTAATTTCAAGAGATACTTCTGGAAAAATGTAATTTTTATCGAGCGTTACATTTAACTTGCTAATGACTTCGCTCAATTCCTGCTCTGATACCTCTTCATGCATTGCATTTGCAAAGGCTGGTGAAATCAAAACCGGAAATGATAATACCGAGCTCAAAATAACGAGTTGTTTTAATAATTTAATAAAATTCAAAATCATACCTAATATAAAAAATTTGCGTACATTCACACGTATAAGCAAAGTAAACTTTTAATAGCTAAACTATTAACTGATTCAAAGTGCCGATAGGCTCATCTAATGATGTCGGCGGCAACGTAAACCAATTTGGACCTTCGTTTGTCATATAAAAACAGTCTTCAATTCTAACGCCAAACTCGCCTGGAATATAAATGCCCGGTTCATTGGAAAAACACATACCTTTAGAAAGCTTTGTTAACTCGCCATGCACTAAATTGATTTCTTCATGCACTTCCATGCCGATACCGTGCCCTGTGCGATGAGACAACCCTGGAGTTTTATAGCCTGGACCAAACCCGTTTTGTTGGTAAAGCGCCCTAACGCTTTCATCAACACTTGTAGCCGGGATGCCTAACTGAGCAGTATGAAACGCAACATCTTGACCTTGGCGTACTAATTGCCACACCTTTGCTTGCTTCTTCGTTGGCGTTCCAACCACAAAGGTTCGACTAATATCTGCTTGATAACCTTCAACATTACACCCACAGTCCATCAGTATGACAGAGCCTTTATGCACCTCTTGTGGCTTTTTTGTACCGTGTGGTAAGGCGCTTGCCTCGTTAATTAAGGTCATCGCCCACGCCCCTTTACCACCGAGTTTAGTGAGTGCCGACTGCATCATATGATTAACCTCAGTATTCGCCATACCAACGGAAATTCGAGGCCAAACATAAGCATAGGCCGCTAAAGTAATTTCATTGGCCTTGTGCATCAAGCTTAATTCAGTTGAGCTTTTATGAAGTCGACAAGCCCCTGCTATCACATCGCCTTGAGCGACGTACATTTGTGGCACCTCATTCATTATTCCCTCAACAACGAAATAGCGGACTGACTTTTCAAAGGCTATCTTGCCTTTATCCAGTTGATTTTCTCGTAACAACTTAGCAACAGTTTTAAATGGACTTTGGTGTTCGTTCCATACGTGGATATCTGCTTCTATTTCAAGACTTTCTCTAACACTTGGTTCTTCAAAAGCTGGACAAATCACCACAACGTTTCCTTCACGAGGAATAATTACCGAAGTTAATCGCTCGCTTCGCCACCAGTTTATACCGCTAAAATAGTTCATTGATGCGCCAGGCTCTAACACAAGGGCATTAACATCATGAGCTTTCATTAGTTGCTGTGCTTTTTTAATTCGTTGAAGCCGTTCAGTAGGACTGATTGGCGCTATTGATGAAGTTAATTTTACTAATTCATCACCTGTTTTTATTGGATTAATATTTGTTGAAGCACTTGTAATGGGCATAATACCGAGTGTTATTAGCGCCGCAGTACTTTGTTTTAAAAAAGCTCTTTTTGATGTATGCATGTGTAATTAATCTCTTTTAATTATCCGTAATGATAAGAGATAGTCACCCCAATAAATGTCGAAAACTCTGGTCAAATTTCACTAATCATTACCTGAATCACTAGGTTAACAACCTATTTGTGATGATTTTGTCGTGACGTTTATCGTTAATTATTTACCTTCCAAGGTGGGTTTAACCGCTTATCACCTGCCCAATAAAGTTTTATTTTGTTGCCTGACGGGTCGACCAAAACGGCCTCTTTCCATAAATACCGCTGTTCCGTTGGGTCTTGAGTAAATACCACCCCTTTCGCCTTTAACTCATCCACCCATTGTTCAAGGTTCTCGTATTCAAAATAAATGATGGCGCCATTAACAAATTCGCCTTCATGCAAGATTAGGGAAAACGTTGAGTCCCCTTCAGGGCATGAAAAACGCGCATAATGCGGTGTATCAACAATTAGTGTCATTCCTAATTTGGTATAACAATTAACAGCCGCAGCCATATCTTTAACTGGCATAGTGACTTGATTTAAATTCATAAACATCTTTATAGTTTTAGTTTAATTAATTAATTAGTTAATTAGTTAATTAGTTAATTAGTTAATTAGCCTAGCTAATTTATAGTGCTTATTACGACTTGGCATAGTCTGGCGCCCTTAGCAAAAACAACTTCTATTCTAGTATTTTGGAAGTATTACATTGAAGAAATAAAGTTCCTTGATACATATGGCAAGTTACCTTCAAATTTCTCTTTGATTATATGTTTATTTAACCCAATGAATTGTTTGCCCCTTTTACGCTTTAGTCGCCAATAGATAACGAGCTTTTTTGCTCGAGTCTATCTACTATTTTTTTAAGCTCGGGAGAATGTGGATAATAGGTCATGGCTAAGCTTACCCATCCCTTTAGCTCACTATATCTTTCTTGGCGCTCTAAAATTTCGGCTACTTTATATAAGCTATTGACGGAATAAAAGCTTTTCTCTATTGGAACGACATTGAACCCATATTCATTGCTCAATTTCTCGTATGCACTTTTTAATGCTTTGGCAGGGTATTCATTCTTCCAAAAAGTCCTATAGTCTATATTCCATTGATTTCTTGGAAATATAGTTTCAAGCCCATTTTGAATGCCTGAAATTGCCATTCCGTAATGATCTTCGTTTGGAATTATCTCAAATTTATAATTGATTTTGGGATTAGCACTATTAACAAACGTATTTGCCGTATTGTTATAA
Source organism: Alteromonadaceae bacterium (assembly GCA_036735825.1). Lineage (GTDB taxonomy): Bacteria > Pseudomonadota > Gammaproteobacteria > Enterobacterales > Alteromonadaceae > DAINNQ01. The sequence goes on from DAINNQ010000243.1 coordinate 4,542, forward strand.
AGTTC
>DAINNQ010000244.1:0-4517 GCA_036735825.1 Alteromonadaceae bacterium
GTGTACCTTTGCCCTCTAAAGAAGGAGCAAAAGGAATAGGGTGTTTATCTATATTTAACGATTATACCCTAGAGCAAACAGCAGGGAAGTTGTCATATAATGAAAATGACAATCGTATTATAAACACCGCCATTCATATTCAAAACTTACGTAAAGATAGTAAAGTCGTTCTAGTAACGAAAGACATTAATATGCGATTAAAAGCCAAAGGAGCAGGGCTTAAACATGTTGAAGATTATCGAACGGATCAATTAATTGATGACATACAATTTCTAACCAAGGGTTATCACCAATTTTCTGGTGATTTTTGGGCAAACGTAAAAAGCTGTAAAAGTGAAGCTGAAGGTCGAAATACCACGCATTACATCAAAAAAGACATTCTTCCCAATGCTTATATTAATGAATACTTACTTGACGAAGGTGAGCATTTTGCAGGAAAAGTTATCGGTTGGGATGACGACGAATTAGCTATCGCTGACTTAAGCCGTGAGCGCTTAATGGCAAAAAATGCCTGGGGAATACATCCGAAAAATATATATCAAGGTATGGCGATGGATGCTTTATTAGATCCAACGATTGATTTAGTGATATTAACGGGGCCAGCAGGTTGTGGTAAAACCTTATTAGCCTTAGCATCCGCGTTAGAACAAGTGGTGGAGCGGGGCTTGTACGATAAAGTGATAGTGACTCGGAGCACGCCAGAAATTGCCGAATCGATTGGCTTTTTACCCGGTACAGAAGAAGAAAAAATGGCACCATGGCTGGCGGCAATCACTGATTCATTAGAAGTCTTACACAAACAAGATGAAAACATGGATGGCAGCCTAAACTACATTATGGACAAAGCGAATATCCAGTTTAAATCGGTCAACTTTATGCGTGGGCGCAGCATTCAAAATGCTTTTGTGTTATTAGATGAATGCCAAAACCTTACTGCCTCGCAGTTAAAAACTATTATTACCCGTTGCGGCGAAGGAACAAAGATTGTTTGTTCAGGTAACTTAGCTCAAATAGACAGTAACTATTTAACCGCATTAACTTCTGGTTTAACTTACATAGTTGAGCGCTTTAAAGATTTTCCAGGCAGTTCAACGATAAATCTCAACGGTGTGGTCAGAAGTCGTTTAGCCTCGTTTGCTGAAGAAAATTTATAACGAACCTTTCATATATATAGATTGTCAGCCGTTCAACTCATTGAACGGCTTCTTTTTATGAGATTTTTTGCTGCTGCTTCATCGGGAGTAAACATTTTTTAACTTAATTTTTATACTCACCTTCATAGAACAGTCATTCCTAGTATTCAATTGTTCGTATGTTTTTATTTATCACCTTAATGTCAGGCTAAGATTGAATCGTTATCAACGAAAACTGTTGCGGTTAAAGTGTTTATCTTCAATGGGTAGTGCGTTTTATGTTTCAGAAATAAGTCAATCTTAGTTATTCATGTGATAAATGAATTGTATTTACCTGTACGATTTTTTGTTTTTTAAGCTTATCTTAAGGAGACAAATATATAGTCAAGCTACCTGCAGTTGTTAAAGATTTTCAAGTGCAAAATTTAGCTCAGTCTTCTCCAGTACTTATTTATCAAAAAAGAAAGGATTGCGTCTTTTTTGACATGGGTATCTGCTTTTTCAACCCGCTAAAAAAGAGAGTAAATTGATACCTTCATTAAAGGAGGATATAAAAATCTTTTTGTACCGATATTTCCGTCACAATGCCAACGTTATTTTAGTTGCTGTTCCTGATAAATGGGATACAGATTGATGCTCAAAACTTAGCAAGCCGATAGCATTAATAAAGACTGCAATAAAGCAAGTAACGTTGCCCCAAGCTCTATCCCTTTTTGGAGCCGATTTATTAATTAATTATACTTTTTACGTCATTTTTACATTAATATATGACATGTTTTTTAATGATAACTATTAAATGGAACTTTGAATCATTCTATTTTCCATATTTCTGCAAATAATAGCTTAGCGACTTTCGTGATAATACCAATCGTTTTCAAAAACGAGGCTCCCCAAAAGCGCGTGCGCAAGCGCAATATCAGTTGCGTTTGATGAAGGTTGTTTTGGATGTAATGCTTTTGTCACAGGATCATAGTTAAAGCTAAGCGCTGGTTTATTTGGGCGTATGATTGTTGCTTCTTTTTCTGTTAGGTAAGCAAAATTACTGGCGTACTGCATCATAGCGCGTTGGTTTATTGTCTCTTTTGTTAAATCATGGCCTATCATTGGTGAGTCATTCATTATTCCAATCAAAGATAATAATGTAGGTGCTAAATCGATTTGACTGACGATACGAGCATCTCTAGATGGTTCGTGTGAGCTGTTTAGTATGACTGCGGGTATATGAAAATTTTTGATAGGAACCAAGTTTTTACCTGTTACTCTTGCGTCATGATCTGCCACAATTAAAAATACTGTATTTTGCCAATAGGGTTGGTTTTTTGCTCTGGCGATGAACTTTCCTAGTGCGTAGTCAGCGTATTGAATGGCTTGATGCCTTAATATTTCTTTGTCATCGTACTCTAACAGTTGCTCTTTTGAGTAATCGGTGGGGGTTATTTTATCTTGCGGAATTTCAAAAGGATCATGATTACTGGAGCTAAAAATTAAGCTGAAAAATGGTTTATGCTGTTGATTGAGTTTTAATAACTCTTTGTCAGCTTGCTTAAACAAATCTTCGTCACTTGCTCCCCAAGAGCCGACGAACTGAGGGTTTTCAATATCGTCAAAATCAACAATATCAGTAAAACCATTGCCCAAGAAAAAACTTTTCATATTATCAAAATGACTCTCTCCACCATATATAAATTGAGTGTGGTAATTATTATCTTTTAACAAATTTGCAATCGTAAAAAAGTTTTTCTGTGACTTATCAAGTTTAACAACGGCTCTAGCAGGGGTTGGTGTAAAGCCCGTTATAACTGCTTCAATACCTCTGACGGAACGTGTACCTGTGGCATATAATTGTTCAAATGCCCATCCTTCTTGGTATAACTTGTCGATGTTTGGGCTGAGGTCTAAACCACCTAATGAAGAGACATACTGAGCGCCCAAACTTTCTTCTAAAATAATCACTAAATTTTGTGGCTGACCTTCGTAAGTAGGATAACGAATGGATTGAGTGGGGTTCATTTTATTGTAAAAGCTGTCTGCATTGATGCCGCTTTCTTTTTTTACAAGGGTTATGATTTTGTCGTTACCCATTTTGCCATACATTTTCGTTGCGTCTTTTTCATTTCCCATTTCTTTAAGTGCGTGAGCCACACTATAAGCTGAATTCAGCGTTAATGAATTAACCAGCGGGTCGGTTGAAAAGTAAACATAAGCTGGATTGATAGGTCTATGATCAAAAGTACCTCTGGCAAATGCGACTGAGATTATTAGCATGAACACTGACACGCATATTTTGGCAAAAGCTGTAAGATCGGTTTTCAAAGTAAAGCGATAAGCCAGCTTTTTCGAAATGGGTAAGGTAATAAATTTTGCCAATATCAACAGGGCAATAACTACGATTAAAAGAGTCTTTCCATGTCCATTTATTAACATGTTGAACACTTCTTTAGGGTAAATGAGGTATTCAACAAATAACCTGTTTGGTCGTAATCCATATTCATTAATGAATGCAGGGCTTGCCAGTTCAAGTAAGAAAATGCTTGTAATTATTACAACAAAATACATTTGGAAAATAATTCGCCAGAGCTTTTTAAAACACGGTAAATGCTGTGAGATAGCATGTAATAACAACGGTAATATCAGCAAGTAACCAAGGCTACTCAGATCAATTCTAAAGCCATTAACAAGGCTGTTTAAAATAATAAACGTTGTATCAAAGTGATCTGTTTTCCAGAGTATAAATCCCAGTCTAAAAGCACTAAACGTAGCTAATAATAAAAAACAAAACGTTACGACAGGAGCGATTGTTAACTTGACTTGATTAGTCATTACTTATCGATTTTGCTGATTTTATTTATCAATAACAGTAAGTGACAAACCTTAATGAAAACTTAAGGTTGCTTTCACCTTTTGATTATTTTGGGATTATCCAATAAAAAGTGAGAGCTGGAAAGTCCACTATATAGTTGAGCGTTTTAAAGATTTTCCTGGCAGTTCAACGATAAGTCTCAACGGTGTGGTCAGAAGTCGTTTAGCCTCGTTTGCTGAAGAAAATTTATAAACAAAATAAACCTCAATCTTTAGTTTAAAAAGGAAGTTAGCTTTTAACTTCCTATTTTCATTAGAGCCTGTTAATTTTTCTCGAACAAAATTAAACCGCGAAAGATCATCAGACCCTAGCAGCGCATCCCCGAATTGCAAAGCCTATTATTGTTATTAATGGATGAATGGCGCCTTCGTCAAATTAATTAGAAATTAAATACTATTTGACATCAATATTAGAAACAACTAAATTAGATGTATCTAATTTAGTTGTTTCTAATGTCGCGGGTATTTACCGAGTAGAAAATTATCTAGCGATTTAGTAATAACTTGTATTGTTTTATTTTGTTG
>DAINNQ010000245.1:0-4517 GCA_036735825.1 Alteromonadaceae bacterium
GGACTATAGCATATTGCATGAATAAACACATACTTTTTACTATGGTTTATGTTGCAAATGCAATAAAAATTATTGATTTTAATCATATAAGATAAAAATATTTCAATATGATGAAAAAACCTTCAACAAACGAGCTAATTACCTCGGTAAAAGAATAAATAAATCGTGCTAATGTGAACAGATAAAATCATTCACTATTTTGTTAAATGCGATGGTTTTTTCTGCATGTAACCAATGACCCGCACCTTGGATAATTTTTGCTTTGCTTTGTGGAAAAAGCTTCAAAATGATGCTTTGATGTTCAGCTGTTATATATTGAGAATCACCGCCTTTGATAAATAACGTCGGTTTATTAAAGGTTTTTGTGCCTTGATAGCCGGCAACAATTTGCGGATAACATTGCGCGATAAAAGCTAAGTTACATTTAAACGTTAATGCATCGTCTGTTTTGGTGATATTGCGTAGTAAAAATTGGCGAACACCTGCTTCTTCAACATATTGTGATAATTGGCTCTCTGCTTCTTTTCTCGATGTTAAATTGACTAAATCTAGCGACATTAAGCCTTCAATAATACGGTTGTGATGTTCTGGATATTTTACTGGAGCAATATCGGCAACCATAAGTTTTTCGATTCGCTCAGGAAAATCTAATGCCACTTGCATAGCAATTTTTCCACCCATTGAATGTCCGAGAACAGAGCAAGTGTCTATCGCTAAATGATCTAATGTATCGATGATGTCTTGAGCTAATTCGGCGTATTCCATATTGTTTTGATGAAATGACAAGCCGTGATTACGCACATCAATATTGGTAACAGTAAAGTGCTCGTTTAAACCTTTAGCCACCATATTTAAGTTTTCTAAACTGCCAAACAGGCCATGAATTAAAATGATGTGTTTGCCTGCGCCTGATTGTTGATAATTTAATAACGGCATTGATGTAAAGTACTCTGTGATGCGTAATGAAATGAATAGCTGAGAATTATACAAAAAATTCCGATAAATAGTGTCATTTAACGTGAAAAAATTAGGGTTAATTTCGTTCTGCTATAGAGTCTTTGCTTTAAGCTCAGTATAATCTTGCGCGTAAAAAAATTATTAGGTGTATGAATGAAACATATTGAAATAGACGAAGAACTTTATCAATTTTTAGCATCACAAACACAGTATATTGGGGAAAGTGCCTCGTCCATTATCCGTCGTCTCTTGTCTTTACCTGTTGTGACGACTGAGCAAAATCTAGTTGCTCCTGTTAAAATAGAATCGGTATTGGTAAGCAAAGAACAAAAAGCACAACCAGCATCCAAACAATCAGCGGCTCACGCTGAATCAGTTTTTAATTATATAAATAAAGAAGAGCTAGCAACTCAGCGCGGAGTTGTCGGGCGTTTTTTACTTATTTTGTCTGCTTTGCATCGCGTACATAGCGATACTTTTTCTGTCGTCATTGATATCAGAGGAAGAGATCGATTGTATTTTGCGTGTAGCGAAAAAGAGCTAGCCGCAAGTGGCAGTAGCACTAAACCACGTCAAATTCCTGAAAGCCCGTATTGGGTGATGACGAATTCAAATACAACCCGTAAAAAAATGATGATCACTGAAGTGGCTAAAGCTTTAGGTTATCAATCAGAAGAAATAGAGAAAATTCGCGATTTATTATAATTCCAACAAAAAGGACTAAATAATGTCTGTTCATCCATTTGCAGGGCAAGTTGCACGACCACAAGATAGAGAAAATATTGCACAACTTGTGAGCCATTACTACATTAAACAACCTGATATTAATGAGCAACAACAACGTGTTAGTTTTGGTACGTCGGGTCATCGTGGTAACGCTAATAACTTGAGTTTTAATGAGTATCATCTTATTGCGATATGCCAAGCTGTGGCTGAATACCGACTCTCTCAAGGTTATCAAGGACCTTTGTATTTGGGAAAAGATACCCATGCGTTGTCTGAGCCTGCATTTGCGACCGCATTATCTGTGCTTATTGCTAACAATATAAATGTGGTTATTCAAGCGGATGATGGTTTTACGCCAACACCCGTTATTTCTCGCTTGATTATTGTTCATAATAAAAACCATGAAACTCAAGCTGATGGATTAATCATTACGCCCTCACATAATCCTCCTTGTGATGGTGGAATTAAGTATAATCCGCCTCATGGGGGGCCAGCTGAAGGTGAAGTGACTAAGATCATTGAAAAAAGAGCCAATGATATTATTGCCAATGGCTTACTTGATGCAAAACAAGCGACTTATCAGCAAGTTTTGGCGTCTAAGTTAGTGACGAAAGAAGATTTTATCGCCTTTTACGTGCAAGAGCTTGCTCAAGTTGTTGATATGGAAGCAATCGCTAAAGCGGGTGTTAAAATTGGCGCTGACCCATTAGGAGGATCTGGCATTGATTATTGGCCAGAAATCGCGAAAAAATATCAATTAAACCTCGACGTGGTTAATCCTGTTGTCGATGCGAGTTTTGCTTTTATGCCACTTGATAAAGACGGAAAGATTCGCATGGATTGTTCGTCGCCTTATGCCATGTCTGGGTTAATAGCCCTAAAAGATCAATATGATATTGCTGTTGGTAATGATCCTGATTTTGACCGTCACGGCATCGTCACTAAATCAGGTGGTTTAATGAACCCAAATCATTATTTAGCCGTGGCCATTCATTATTTAATGACCCATAGAAATTGGCCCGCAACGAGTAAAATTGGCAAAACTTTAGTGTCTAGCTCGTTAATTGATCGAGTGGCTAAGCTGATTGATCGTCCGTTATCCGAAGTGCCAGTTGGTTTTAAATGGTTTGTCGATGGATTACATGATGCAAGCTATGCCTTTGGTGGTGAAGAAAGTGCAGGGGCGTCGTTTATTGCTAAAGATGGCAGTTGTTGGACAACAGACAAAGACGGTTTTGTCATGGCCTTATTAGCCGCTGAAATATTAGCCGTAACTGGTAAAGATCCTTATCAATACTACCAAGAATTAGTGACCCAATTAGGCGAACCTTTTTATGGAAGAGTCGAAGCTGTTGCCAGTTTTGCGCAAAAGAAAGTACTAACTTCACTCACCCATGACGATATTAGTAGCGATATGCTTGCGGGTGAAAAAATCGAGCAAGTATTATCTCATGCACCAGGTAATAATGCTGAAATTGGTGGTGTAAAAGTTACTACTGAAAACGGTTGGTTTGCCGCTAGGCCTTCTGGAACAGAAGATATTTATAAAATATATGCCGAAAGTTTTATTAGCCCGCAACATTTGCAGCAAATTATTGATGATGCTCAATTATTAGTAGATGCCGCTTTTAAAAAAGCGGGTTTATAGTGGTTTAATCGCTTATTTTTTTAATTAGTGAAGTCGATATTATCCAAAGCGATTATCAATTTTGTGATTCTAGTGTATATTTAATCAACAGATTTTTTATACACTTTTTTCTTCTAATCAAATTTTGTGCGAAAACTATCGGCAAACACTAATAAAGTGTTGTGAGCACAATAAGTCACGAAATAATATAAGTTTTAAATATCATGCCTCATAGACAATACATTCATCGTCCCACCGTTATTAAAGATTTAATTGTTCTTTTTATTGTTAACTTAATTTTGTTTGCACTTTTTGCCCAAGTTGATGTGTTGGAATGGTTGTATCAATTATCTCGTGATTACGAAACGTATGAACTAGATGAGTTATTTTCAGTAGGCATGACTATTTCTTTAAGTTTGTTAATTTTTTCATACCGCCGTATAAAAGAGCTTGGCTTATTAGCGCAAACGTTAGAGCAAATGTCATTAATTGATCCGTTAACGGGTTTGCCAAATCGACGGGCAGGTCAAATAAGTTTAATTTCGTGGTGCCATTTAGCAAAAAGAAAAGGGCAAACATTTACTGTTTATCAGCTTGATTTAGATAATTTTAAGCAAGTCAATGATACTTATGGGCAAATAGTGGGGGATGAAGCATTAAAATTAGTTGCCCAATTGATCAACAATAAAATTCCTGATTCAGCGTTGTTATGTCGCTGGCTCGATGATAATTTTTTGGTTGTAGTTAAAAATGAGCCAAATATTAATCCACATGAGTTTGCTCTGCAATTACAAGAAACCGTCAGTGGTAAAGTGATGAGCAATACCTTAAATGTTACTGTCAGTATCGGTTATAAAATTTGGCAGTCAGGCCAAAACGTTAAAGATATTTTGCATGAGACCGAAGATGCGTTAATGGAGGCCAAACATGCTGGCGGGAATAAAATTAAAGCTCATTAATCGCTCAGCCTGATTTTTTAAAAGAAGAATGAGTTTTATCAGATCATTTAGTTTTACCATTAAGTTTTATCATGTAAAAAAAACAGCCGTTTTGAAATCAGTGATGAAAACTTTTTTAGCGTAAATATCATTTTGACGGGTTATTAGATTAAAATGCTGTTTTTTGTTTTCAGATTTACCAATTAAAGTTGAAAATTAAGAATCACCACCATTAATTACCAGAGAATTCCTGTAAAGCACTTCGAAAC
>DAINNQ010000246.1:0-4507 GCA_036735825.1 Alteromonadaceae bacterium
CCTAATTTTGGAAACTTCATATTCGTTTTCCAATAAAACAATATCCCATATTACGTATTGTTTTTATGTATTTTGGATTTTGAGCATTATCATTAAGTTTATTTCTTAAGCGACTTAAAAGGATGTCAATCGAGCGACTATATATTTCAGTGTCAATTCCTTTTAACTCATTTAGTAATTCGTCTCTGTTAAATACTCTTCCTGGTGAACTAGCAAGTAATGTTAATAATCTAAATTCCATTCCTGTGAAAACAATTTCATTTCCGTCAAGTTCTACTTTATGATGTTTAGGAAAAATTATTAGATCTTTAAAAGAAAATAATTCAGGCTTTTTAACAACGAGTGAATCGCGTCGAAGCAACACATTAATTCTTGCAACTAATTCTCTTGGCTCAAATGGTTTGGCTAAATAATCGTCAGCACCAATTTCTAAGCCGAGTACTTTGTCTGTTAGCTCTCCTCTTGCGGTGAGCATAATTATTGGAATATTTGAATTAGTTCGAATTTCTTTACACAAAGTGAAACCATCTTTTTCAGGTAACATAACATCAAGTAAAAGTAATTTTGGATTCAATTCAGCGAGTATAGACAAGCCTATGGAAGGCGTTTCACAAATAATGAGCTCTATATCATATTGAAAAAAATAATCTTTAAGCCTTTCACACAGGGTTAGATCATCATCTATGATTAATACTCTTTTCATGCATCTTCTCTTATTGAAGCAAATTTCCAGGCTGTATATTAGCTATAAAATTCACTTATCTCACCAAATGTTACGTTTAGTTACATTGTTTTGCAGTCATGAAGAGTAATTTTTTGAAAGCAAGCTAGCCTTTGTCAACATCCAAGATGTGTTACCTTTTGTTACACAGAGTTTCATTGGTGAAAAGTAACATTTTTTATACCTAGTAGTATTAACATCATCACACTGATACAACACAGATTAGGAACCAAAATGAAAAAAATATTACTTACTTTAGCCACATTAGCGTTATTAAGTACTAATGCACTTGGAATTAACTCAACTAGTGCAGATGAAAATATGATGAAACTAGTATTTAAATCGCAAGGATTATCCGAAAAACAAGCTCAACTTGCATTTGATGCTGTCCTATCGCTCAAACTATTGAGTGAAGAAATAAGAGCCAACAAACAAAGCACTCAATCATATATAACAAGCCTTCTAGATGAAGAGGAAATGGATGTGAGCTATATGTTGGGCGCTTTTCGCCAGTGGCAAAAACAATTTGATTCTAAGCTGGAAAAAACTTTAACGGCTGTCGCTGCCCTACATGGAGAATTGACTGTAGAACAGCGTAAAGAGCTACTTCAAAAAATTCAAAATTTATCTCAATAACTCATCAATACAACCGCTAGAAATTAGAGAGATTCTCTCTAGCACTAAGGAATACGTATATGAAAAACTTCTCCGTTAATCATTCAAACTTAACTCAATGCTATCAACAGATATTATTAATTGTTACCTTTATTGTTTCAATATCTGGTTTTTCTGTAAAAGCAGAAACGAGCACAAAAATTGCGAATGGCATTTACCTGAAGCTTGATGACGTAGCGTCAAGCACTTTAACTTCTACACAAAAAAACTCTCTGGTTAAAAACATAAATATAATTACTCAAAAAACGAAAAAGCTACTAACTAACTTTCCCGAAAGTTTGAGTATTCATATTTCAATTGTTGATAACAACTTAGAGAACGTAGACGGCATTATCGGTATTGCTGAAACGAATTCATTAATTAGCATAGAGATATCTAAAACCTATAGTGGTGGAATTGATAAAATAATCAGTAACGGTTTTAAAAACACTCTCTATCATGAGCTTCATCATATAACCAGAGGTTGGACTATTAATGAAAACAAGTTTGGTCCCAGCATTGCGATTGCGGCGGTTAACGAGGGGTTGGCAACTGTTTTTGCTGAAAAATATAGTCAGTATTCAGAAGCGTGGTCTCAGACACCAGATAACATTGATAGTTGGGTAAAAGAAGTTTTAGATCTACCCGTAAACGCGCCATACAATATCTGGATGATGGGAGCCCATCCTGATGGTAGAAATTATATTGGCTATAAAGTTGGAAAATATATAGTTCAAGAGGCGATAAAACAGTCAAAACACTCAATAGTAACTCTCAGTCAATACAGTCCATTTGAAATATTAAAATTTTCAGGACTGATAGATCACCATGCTGCAAGTTTAGAAAAACTGGGTGACTTTTATGCTATTAGTGAAAACGAAGTTCATGCAGTTAACACTTATCAACTAGCTCTTACTGTTACAGCTAAAGAAGATGAGCCATTAAAAGCAGTTTTGAAGAAAAAAATACGCCTAATAGAAAACCCTGTGCAGCTTACCGTTAAGCAGTTACATGATTATGTTGGAAACTATAAGTCTGAAAACCCAAGCTTTTCAGCGATAATATCTCTAAATGATAACAATAAGTTGAATATAAAACTCTCAGGAAAACCAACATTTGAGCTTCATCCTGATACACCTCACTCATTTTTCATCTATGAGGCACCGTTGAAAGTTACTTTTATTGATACAACCGAAACCTCGCCAGTTGAACTAAGAGTAAATTTTTTAAATCAAGAGCTGAAGTTTTCAAAAACATCACAATAGAATATAAAGAACATGGTACTTTTATCCAAATTATGTAGAACAAAGTAAACAGTCAGAATTCATAAATTTTTGCGATGAGAGCCCATATATATCAGTTTGTTAGAATATCAAATCGTTCATAATACATTTAAATTGTGAATTGTTTTTCAGGTGGAAATAATTCACAAACAAGGAATGAGAAAATTGAAAATAATTTCATTAATCAGAAACGTTAATAAAGCATTAATGCTACCTCTGCTGCTAACTCTATTTAGTACACAAACATTAGCAGATGAAAAAGCCAATAAAATCATACAAAAATCTATTGAAGCATACGGCGGTGTCAAGCTGTTAAATATGCACAGCTTAACATTGGAAGAAACGAGCTCGAGTTATGCTCAGTGGCAAAGCAATGCGTCAATACAAGGCGCTACCATTTCTTATTTAAGTGAAAACAAAACTGAATATGCCATTGATTTTTCAAATAACCGTAAAGTATTTAAACAAGCAACAACAAAGCTTGTAGGTAATCACCATAGTAATTTTCCTTCAGTAAAACATCGGTTATTTACAAATGGGGCTGGTTACAGCATTGATCATATATTGCAAGAAGTTAAACAATCCAAGAATATTTCTTTTGCTAATGCAGATCGTTTGGTTGATACGTTGATCATTAAACAGCTTTATCAAGATATGCAGTACGCACAATGGGAAGATATGGCATATATTGAAGGCAAACCCCAAGATATAATTACCATCAATAAAAACAGTAGAAATGAATACACCGTTTTTATTGACAAAGACTCTAAGTATTTAACCCAGTTAATATTGCCGACGGTGGGACGATTAACGAGTTATAACTACTTAAACCATACAAAATCAAATGGTATAGTGTGGGCTCAAAGTCTTTTTATCGGTAACACTCAACAACCTGTATCCTATTCTAACTCTAGAAAAGTCAGCTTCAATTCAACGAAACTAGATCAATTCAACATTCCTTTAAATTATAAAACAGGAACAACTAAAGAGTATTTCGACAGCTCAGCACTAACTGTAAACAAAATAGCTGATAACATTTACTTTGCAGGCCAGGATTGGGGATACACTTTGTTTATTGACACTGGCAGTTATTTAATTTCAGCTGGAGCCTGGCAGACAGATGATAAATCAAATGCTTGGCGCAACGCGTTGGCATTATTTAGAGAAACGACTGGCAATATCAAACCGTTAAAGCAGCACATTGTAACTCATCACCATTTTGACCACATGATGGGACTTAAAGACGTAGTTGAGCAAGGTGTTGATTTAATCGTGCACAAATCACTTATTGCTGCGGTAGAAGAGCATTTAGGGGCATCAATCCCAAAAGAGAGCCTAGTTACAATTGATGATACAAGTTATCTCGCCAATGACTCTGTAATGCTGTTTGACCTCCCTACGAGCCATGCCAATCATAACTTAGCAGTTTACTTGCCGGAACAAAAAATACTATTTACGGAAGATATTTTCGGTTCTAGTTTTAAGTCAGATTTTCACTCCCCTGCAAATTGGCCGGATGGTGATACCTATTTCAGGCTTGATACTCTATTAGCGCAACTGAATGATTTGAAAATTGCTCCTACAACTTTTCTTTCTTCACATCATGCAAGGGTTTTAAGTGTTCAAGATATTCAACAGGCGCTAGCAGTTGAGCGTCCATCAAATAATGTTTTACTAAAAAGGCTCTTTGCTATTAAACAGTGAATATCCTTAATATTTAGCTTCTTAAGTTTAGCAACTCAACCAATGGCATTAGGAATGCAAATGGAACATGAATATTACATCAGAAAAACTATTGAATTAGCTAAACAATCCGTGTTGAAAGGCAATTTACCATACGCATGTTTAC
>DAINNQ010000247.1:0-4495 GCA_036735825.1 Alteromonadaceae bacterium
GTTCATAGCCGCGCTGCTTCACTCGCTCTTTTAAGGTTGGCACACTTAAAATGGCGTATCAATATAACCAATGGTGGCTTTAGAAAGTTTATCGTAAGCTTTCGTGGCAAGTACGCCATTGACTAATTTAGGCGCTTTCGCCATTAATGGCGTTAATAATTCAACATTGGCAACTAAATGATCTTTTAACGGCCTAAAATAACTTGCATGATATAAGTTTAAAAATCTTGCTCTAAAGTCTGGCACATCAACTTTTATCGGACACTGGCTTGCACAAGCTTTACAGGCTAAACAACCTGACATAGCTTCCATCACTTCATGAGAAAAATCATCTTTATGATTAGATGTTAAACGGTTTTTAACTTTATCCAACAACTGCTTAACCGACCAGCCATTGATATTTTTCTCAAGCGATAAAATATCAACGCCTTTATTTTCTAATAACCTTAACCATTCACGCATCAAGCCAGCTCGACCTTTCGGCGAATGACGACGATCACGGGTTATTTTACTCGACGGACACATAGGGCTCTGCGCATCGTAATTAAAACACAAGCCGTTACCGTTACATTCCATCGCTGATTTAAATGACTCTTTCACTTGAATGGGAATTTGACGATCAAACGTACCTCGTTTGACTCCATCGACGGAAACTAATGATTCAGATGAGTCTATCGGTGTACAAATTTTTCCTGGATTCATCTTGTTGAGCGGATCAAAAGCGCTTTTAATTTTTCTTAATTCGCTAAAGAGTTCTTCACCAAAAAATTCAGGTCCATATTCACTTCGGTAACCTTTGCCATGCTCACCCCACATTAAACCGCCATATTTAGCGGTTAACGCCACCACTTTATCTGAAATTTCACGCATGATAATTTCTTGTTCGGGATCGCACATATCAAGTGCTGGTCGAACATGTAACACCCCTGCATCTACATGACCAAACATGCCGTAATGCAAATGGTAACTATCTAATAATGCTCGAAATTCAGCGATAAAATCAGCCAAATTTTCAGGGGGTACCGCGGTATCTTCAGCAAAGGCTAAAGGCTTTTGGCTCCCTTGGGTATTACCCAGTAAGCCAACCGCTTTTTTACGCATACCGTAAAGTTTATTGATGCTGGCTAAATCGGTTGTCACTTGATAACCAATAACCCCTGTTTCATTAACAATATCTTTATCTAATTGCTCAGTGAGTTTTTTTACAACAGCAGCTAATGCTTCAACACTTTCTCCGTTGTATTCAACAATGTTAATGCCATCCATGACTTTACCTTTAACGTCAGTGATCAATTCACTGACGGAGTGCCAAACAATATCTTGTTTCGCTAAATTCAACACTTTAGAGTCGATAGTTTCTACCGAAGTGGCTTTAGCAGCAACTAACGTCGGTGAATGGCGCAAAGCAGAATCAAAACTGTCGTATTTAATATTGATTAGCGTTTTTGCTTCAGCAATTTTTGTTAAATTAAGTTTTGCTTCACAAACAAACGCTAAAGAACCTTCAGAGCCAGTAATTAAACGAGTGACATCAATGGTTTGCAGATCGTCACTGACCGCATGTTCAAGATCGTACCCCGTTAAGAAGCGATTTAAACGTGGGAATTTCGCCAGCACTTTTTCACGTTTATCAACACAAGTTTCGAGCACTTGCTTAACAATCAAGCCCAAAGTCGAGTCTTGTTCAGCCAATGTTTTTGCCGTGTTAATATCCATAGGCTCAGTAAATAATCGTTCGCCATTAGCTAGCACAGATTCTAACGCTAAAACATGATCTGAGGTTTTGCCGTAAATTAATGACCCTTGGCCTGAGGCATCCGTATTCACCATGCCGCCTATGGTTGCGCGATTACTGGTAGATAAATCAGGAGAAAAGAAAAAACCATACGGACGTAAGTAATCATTTAATTGGTCTTTAACCACACCCGCTTCAACTTTAACCCAGTTTTCTTCAACATTAATATCCAAAATACGATTCATGTATTTCGATAAATCGACCACAATACCGGGCGTTAAACTTTGACCATTGGTGCCTGTACCACCACCTCTAGCACTAAATTTTATCGCTTGATATTTTTCTTGGCTGGCAAGCTCGGTTAGCACTTGAATATCTTGCTTGCAGCGAGGATGAAGTACCAACTGGGGCAATTGCTGATAAATACTATTGTCGGTAGCAACCGCTAGACGTGAACTGTATTGGCAATTGATATCTCCAGTAAAAGCTAAGGTTGCGAGTTCTTTCGCATACATTTGGTATAAAGGAGCAATCAGTTCTTGGGGATCTAAACGAGGTAACATAACAATTGGATGATAAACAAATTCAAAGTGCTGGCAGTATATCACGCTGATGACGAATGTTGAGCGATGATCAGCAAAAGCCTAATAACTTTTTCAACTATTAGGCTTTGAGTCAGTTCTTATCTTTTTATCGAAAGACTAAGTACGATTTATCATTTAAGGGTTAATGCATGCCACTGGCTTTGTGATTGCGGATCGCCATTTTTAGCCTTGATGTATAAATTTAGTAACCTCAGTTCATTACATTGTTTTTCTTCAATCGGGTTGGCTAAAACTTCAATTAATTGCACGCCTTTGCCAGCCAATGTTGAGTGAAAGACGTTTTTAAAATCAGCCACAGTTTGACAATGATAAGACTGTCCTTGATACGCTTTTACGATACTGTGGACATCAAATTCCGCATCATTACAATGATAAATGGCTGAGTCACCACTTTTACCTAAATGAAAGACATTATTTCTCATGTACAAAATGGTAACGTCAGTTTGGTCTTTCAAAAAGTGAATTAATTCATTCAGTTGGAAATGAAAACCACCATCTCCAATAATAACCACAGCACGGTCATGCGATCCTTTTTCTTTAATTCGTTGGGCGACCACTCTCGCATAAGGAATGGCGGTGCCCATCGCCCCATACCACGGATTTGTTAGCCAACCTCGGCCAACGCTACTGGTTTTAACTTTAAAGCTATAACTAGAAAAATATGAATTACCCACTTCAGGTAAATAAACAAAAGACCTATCATCTTGCGCCTGTAACTCGTTCAGCGTTCTTGCCAAGTTATTAAAATCAATCAGCTCGCTATCTGTATCAACTGCTGTATAAATTTCTGTCTCAGCTTCTTTCTCAACTAAAGTTGTTTTTTCGCTTTCATCCAAGATTGGCTGAAACGATGATTTGGTAAGATCTATTTGCAATAGTTTTTCAAACACTTCATTAATATCTCGCTCTAAAACAGTGCCGCCTTTTAGTAAGGTGCGATTTGCAAAACCTTCTACCTTGTGAGTTCCTGTACCAAATGCGGTATTCGTGTCTTGAGGAAATATACTGGTTGCCACATCTAAAACGTAATCTACGTTATTATCGATATACTCTCTTCCAACAGTTTGAGTAAATATACCGTTATAAGCACCTAAACATAGAGGGTGATATTCATCAAATATGCCTTTGGCAAACCAACTTGTTGCAAAAGGAATATTAAATTTTTCACAAAAGTTGATCACCAAAGCTTTTAATTTTTTATTGTGTTTTAATTTATCACCGATATAAACCAAAGGGGCTTTCGCTTCATGTAGTTTACGTGTGATTTTATTGACGATAAGATCGCTGCCACACAATACGTTTTCACCCCAAAAGATATTTTCAACTGAGCTAGGTAATTTTAACATTTGCGTTTTTGCAAACACTAGATCACGTGGCACTTCAATAAAAATAGGCTGTTTGGTTTTATAGGCTTGTGCCACCAAATGGAAAAAACGATTACCTGCCACATTCGGCTGACTACTGGCTCGGTCACCTTGTAAACGCTCAACCTTCATACCTAAGGCGGCAAATGCGTTAAGGGCATTATCATAAGTTGTTTTCCAAGACGCATTTGGATGAATGGTATGATGAATCGCTTGGTTATTAATTTCAGCCTCTCCAGGCGCACCAGAAATAAAAATAACGGGCAAACTTTCAGTAATAGCTAAAGCGGCGGCGCTTACACAAGGCAAACTGCCAACGGTGTAGGTGGTTAAACAAAAACCTAAACCGTCAATTTCAGCTTGAGCACAGGCAGAAAATCCAGCGTGCATTTCATTACTCGACGGGTGAATATGAATGTCATCAGCTAAGGCTGCAATCAGGTTTGCCGCAAAATCTCCGCCGACACCGTAAATATGTTGGCCACCAAAAAACTGGATCACATTGGCCATCACGTTACCTAAAGTCGGTAAGCTATCGAGATATTCTTTTCCAAAATTTAACTCATAAGACGTTGTCATTATCTTTCCTTAAAAAATATAATGAACGGACAATAGACTGACAACTCTGCTAACGTTGTGATCAAGATCATTGTTTTGTTTCACAAAGATCAACGAGTTATTTTAGGACTGTCAGTATTTTTTTACACCCTGTGTAAATGGGCTGAGTTGAGTTTTAAGTGATGGGTGAAAGGTAAAAAATTATAGGTGAAAGAAAATTAAATTTAACAAAG
>DAINNQ010000248.1:0-4475 GCA_036735825.1 Alteromonadaceae bacterium
GAGATGTTTTTTGAATGTGCTTTATTTTGGTGCAACAAATGATAGCAAGTAAACTTTTTACGTTTAACTTTATTGTCTTTAGCTATGATGTAGTGCAAGTCAATCTTTAAGTAAATAGAAATAGAAAGAAAAAAGGCGTTCAATATGAACGCCTGTACATAAACAAAATGTTTACTGAAGAAATCGGGGGAGATTTCAAAACAATGACATCATAAAAATATGACTGACAAATGACAAACGAGAATAAATCAACCGATAGGTTAAAAATATTCACTTATCGGTAAACTTTTATACCTAAACTTTTATAGCTAAACTTAGAATTAGCATTTATTTCAGTGAAAGTTTGGATAGTTAAATGCTTAATGTAACTTTGTCGAACTAGCGGAAAGTGCGGCTGAGCTCATCGGCAATTTAAAATAAAATATATTACCGTTTTCACCTTGTTTTACCCCTAAGCTGCCGCCGTGATTATCAATAACCTTACTGCACATCGAAAAGTTTAACGGGTGCTCTTTACTCAAGTTTTCATAGCTTTGCTGAATAATGGTCGAAGATTTTACTGATGTTTGATGATTATGCTCTGTTGGAGCTTGATGATTCTCAACTTCAAAAACAACATGAGTATCTTCCATAAATAAACGAATGTTCACTTCACTGTCGGTATGTGATTGAGTGATTGCATGATGAGTGAAATATGAAATAACTTGTTCAATTTGTTGAGGTACATGAACTTTCTTAATACTTGGGTCAAATGATTGATTGATCATGATATTTCGCATTTTTGCTCGGCTAGACTCAAGGTAAAGTTGTGCAGAAATCATTGATTGCAAAGAGCAATGTTTTAGCATCGGGCTTTGTATATAAGAGGTGACTTCAAGGTAGCTGAGTAAATCATCAAAAGTATGAGTTAATTTATCTTTTGATTTAGCGCATAAGGCTTTAACGCGATCAATGTCACTCTGATCTATGGTTTTTTCGAGTAAACACTCGTTAATCGTCAATAAAACGTAAACAGGATCATAAATACCTTTGGTGACACTTTTGAGAATGTTTTTGTAATCGTTAAAGGCATTTTTATTTTGACAAGCACGGTGAAAATTAAAAATGAGTTTTCTTAAGGTGACAGAAAATAACTCTTGATCTAACGGCTTAATAAAAACGTCATCCACACCTTGAGTTAAAAATTTTATTGCGCCGTTTCTACTCCCCGTTAAACCGATAAAAATAAAGTCACGATTAAAAAATGTTTCTTTGATCGCTTTCATTAACTGACAGCCATTTATGTGTGGCATTTCATAATCTAAAATAATGATATTTATCGCAGGGTTTTCTTTGATGCGTTCTATTGCATATTCAGCACGTAACTCTATGGTGTTTTTAACAAACTCGCTTTTTAAAGCATTAGATAAAATGTAGCTGTCGACTCTAGAGTCATCAACAATTAAGGCATGTTGGTTTTGATAAATATGATATTGCCTGATAAAGCCATAGATAAGTGTAATTAAATCCGCGTCATTTTCATCGAGTATCGTGCTGATATTATGAGCTTTGGCGGTTCTTTCCATTTCAAAGCTAAAAGGGGCTGTTATTAAGGCAACGGGTAAATCATCTCTGGTATTTAAATGCACAATTTCATCTTCAGTGATGGCGTTGTTGTAACAAACAATGAAATCGTTTTGGTCTAAGTCAGAGCGGAGAAATTGAGCAATATCACTACTAATGATGAGTTTGTAATACCCTTGTAGTTCCTGCTCAATTAGTGGAATTAATACATCAGAGATATGCTCTGGAAGGTTGATTAAAAGTACATTTGAATTGACCACAACGAATCCTTGTTAGCTACGATGTTAAAAACATTAACCGTAGTGGAATAAAACCACGCCAATTACTAAGTGTAGTAGAACATTGTTATTTCGCTAGTAAAGCAATGAAGATATTTTTATCATTTATTTTAAATTTTTTGGCTTTGTTTTTGACTTTGTTTTACGCGCTATGAAATAGATTTAATAAATCGAAAGCCCAAGTTCATGTGCTAGGTCTGAAATTAAATTCATTGCTACCACGGAATTTCCAAAAGAGTTTAATGGTGGGCTCCACGCACAAATGACCCCGTAATTTGGCACAATGGCGACTATACCGCCACCAACGCCACTTTTCGCGGGTAAGCCCACTGAAAAGGCAAATTCACCTGACTGATCATACATACCACTTGTAGATAAAATCGCATTTACTCGGTGAGAATCACGTCGTGAACAGATAGGTTTTTGGGTTCGAGGATCAACGCCTTTATTCGCTAAAAATAATAAACTTTGCGCCAGTTGCTGACAGTTCATAGAAATAGAACATTGAGTAAAGTAATGGCTTAATACTTCTGGAATTTCAGCTTCTATATTGCCAAAGCTTTTCATCAAATAGGCAAGCGCTGCATTTCTATTACCGTGGGCAAGTTCAGATTCGTAAACATAGTTGTCAATTTGAATACTTTCATCATTGGCTAATTTGCGCAAAAAACTTAAAAAAGCGAATTTACTTGAAGAATAATGACTAGCTAAAACGTCGGCTATTAATAATGCCCCAGCGTTAATCACAGGGTTTCTTGGAATACCTTTTTCCCATTCTAATTGAATAATAGAATTAAATGGTTGACCAGAAGGCTCCATGTTGATGCGCTGCCATAACGAATCACCCACGCGATTCATCGCCATGACCAGACCAAAAACTTTAGAAATACTTTGAATTGAAAACGCTTGTTGGTAATCGCCAGCACCTGTTAATTTTCCGTCTATTGTTGCAACAGACACGCCCATAATCTCTGGTGATACCTCAGCAAGCGCAGGAATGTAGTCAGCTACTTTGCCTTGTACATAACTTTCTCGATGGCTTTGCAACAAAGTTTTTAGTTTATTCTGCAAATCAGCAATATTATTTATCATAATGGGAGCAGGGCTTTTTTGATCATTTGGCGACAGTGTATCTAAAGACAATTAATATGCATTAAAAAAGTGAGTTAATTTTACGACGGTTGAATTTAAAAACGTAAATTAATTTTTAAGTGGCTGATTTTTGAATGAATGGATAAATGTATGTTGAATCAATGGTACTTATTCACAATAAAGACAAACTAAAGCTAAACCAGAGGTAGACCTGAGCTAAACCTGAGCTAAGTTAGTGTTAAAAAAGAACCAATCACGAGCTAATTTATTGTTGTAATTTATCCTCGTATTTCATTTTTGCATGTCAATACACTATTCTATTGTTCAGTGGATTTTGATTTTTTGCATTGCTTATTGATTTCTAATGTTCTTAATATTGAAGTGTTAATTATTAGTTATTGTTAAATAATCACTACCACAAATAATTTTTGTTAGTTTTGGTGGTTTTATTTGTTTGACTTTAACCCACTACTTTACTCTAATGCGCCCAATTAACCTGTAAACAAGCAGGTTGCGCTATTTACGATTTTAACCAAAGGAAAAGCAATGAAAGAAACCTCTTTACTCGATGATGTTAGAGCTTGTTATAACGTACGTCATTGGAGTCAAGGATATTACGGTATTAATGATGATGGTGACGTATATGTTTCACCTGTTCATGACAATAAAGAACTTACCGTAAAATTGAGCACTATTGTCGAGAAAATAGAAGATAAAGGGTTATCTTTACCTGTTTTAGTGCGTTTCCCACAAATATTGCATCATCGTGTTCATAGTTTATGTGAAGCGTTTAATCACGCTATAAAGCAATATGGTTATGATGAAAAATACTTATTGGTTTATCCAATTAAAGTGAATCAACAACGTGAAGTCGTAAATGAACTACTGGCGAGTCAAAGCGATAACGAAGTTAAGCAATTAGGCTTAGAAGCAGGTAGTAAAGCGGAACTTTTAGCCGTTTTAGCGATGGCTGATAAAGTGTCTTCAGTGATCGTTTGTAACGGTTATAAAGACCGAGAATATATACGTTTAGCCTTGATTGGTGAAAAACTGGGCCATAAAGTTCATATCGTTTTGGAAAAAATGTCTGAACTTGAAATGATCTTATCTGAAGCTGAAAAGTTACAGATTGAACCACGCTTAGGTATTCGTGTGCGTTTAGCCTCGCAAGGCAAAGGAAAATGGCAAGCAAGTGGTGGTGAAAAATCTAAGTTTGGTTTATCAGCTTCACAAATTATGACCGTTATGGATGTTTTGAAAAAAGCCAATAAATTACATACGTTATGTTTGGTGCATTTTCATTTAGGTTCACAAATTGCCAACATTAGAGATGTACGTTTAGGTGTCAGTGAAGCGGCAAGATTTTACTGTGAGCTTCGCCAATTAGGCGCACAAATTTCTTGTATGGACGTAGGTGGTGGTTTAGCGGTTGATTATGATGGCACGCGCAGTCAATCACATAATTCAATGAACTATAGCTTGGCAGAATACGCCAATAATATCGTCTATACCATTGGTGATATTTGTAAAAGTTATGAGCAA
>DAINNQ010000249.1:0-4469 GCA_036735825.1 Alteromonadaceae bacterium
CCACACATAAACATTTTTTATTGGACGAACGCTGGCATGTGCCTCAATTAAATGGCTAGAAAGTGTACCAGTACCAATGACGAGCAGGCTCGAGCTGTTTTGGTGTGATAAATATCGAGAAGCCAGCGCAGAAGCTGCAGCCGTTCTTTTGGCCGTTAATGAAGGAGCATCCATCATGGCTTTTACCGAGCCAGTTTCTATATCAAGTAACACATAAATACCTTGTATTGATGGCAAGTTTTTCTGATCATTTTCAGGGGCTACGGTTACTAATTTAACTCCTGAAAACTCCCCTGACTGCCAAGCAGGCATGATCAATAACGTTGTTTCCCTACTCGCTTTTGGGTTTTTCATATCAAAATGTAAACGCGGTGGCACGCTAATATCAGCAGTAAATGCATGCTGTAAAGCATCGACAAGTTTAGGAAAAGTTAAGGCGCTATTGATGTATTCTGCACTGATGGTTTGCATTGTCATCTCTCTATATTTAAATCATGCAAAACATTATTGCATACTGTATACATATTTAACATTATCTTTATTTAGAATATTTTTTTCTTCGCTCATTGACATTGAATAGCATGGCTGACATGCTCACAACACTTACCTTTTATATCCCATGGAGAGCGAGACAATGAACAATTCAATTCCATCCACAAATGTTATCGCTGATATTGTTATTTCTGGGATGTCAATTAACTGCTGTTGTTATTGTTAATTAAATAAACAACTATAAATATTCGGTTAATTTAACAAATACAATCAAGGTTTCACTAGCTTACTGTAATTAAGCACTTTCATTTGTTTCGCTCAAAAAGAGGTGTTAGTTATTTACGTTGGTTAGCTACGTTAGTTAGCGACGCTTATTAACCTTGTTGGTTTGATACTTATCCCATTTATAAACATCAAAATTTCGATCGTGTGTAATTTCGATAGTGCTTCATGGCTATTTTGTACTTTATTAAGCCTGATTTAGCGCACGAAATTCACAAGCTATTCAACAGCTAAATAAATACAAACCAAATAAACAATTTGGTTGATAAAAGGTTTTACATTTTGACTACTAAAAACAACAAAATACAAACAATAAACGAACACAGCAATGAAAATGCAACGAGCTTACGACAGCTTTTTAAACAAGCACTAAAAGGTGAACAACGCGATTTCACTTCAGGTTCTATAGGCATTGCCGCATTTTTACTCGCAGTACCTATGGTGCTAGAAATGTTAATGGAATCAGTATTTGCTATTACTGACATTTTTTTCGTATCTGGCTTAGGCGCAGAAGCTGTCGCTGTTGTTGGCTTAACTGAAGCAATTTTAACCTTGCTTTACGCGTTAGCTATTGGCTTAAGTATGGCCGTCACCGCCACCATAGCGCGTCGATACGGTGAAAAAAATATCGAACAAGCCGATATAGTTGCTGGGCAAACTTTATGGATAGGCATGATAGTCGCCTTATTGGTTGGCTTCATTGGGCTTAATTTCGCTGAAGATATTTTGATCATGATGGGCGGTGATGACGCGTTAGTGCAAACTGGTAAAAGCTATACCACTATCATGCTCACTGGCTCTATCACCATACTGTACTTATTTTTGATCAATGCGATATTTAGAGGTGCAGGCGATGCTTCTGTCGCCATGCGTTCTTTATGGCTTGCTAATGGCATTAATATCGTCCTTGATCCTTTGCTAATCTATGGCGTAGGGCCTTTCCCTGAAATGGGATTAACTGGCGCTGCTGTTGCCACAACCATCGGCAGAGGTGTGGGTGTTATCTATCAGCTAAATTATTTGTTTGGTATTTCAGGAAGAATAAAAATCACTCTTCGCCATTTACTGATCAATACCACTGTGTGTTTTAAGTTGATTAAAGTATCGTTTTGGGGCGTTATTCAGTTTTTAATTGCGACAGCAAGTTGGATAGCGTTAGTGCGAATTGTTTCAACTTACGGAAGTGATGCGGTTGCAGGGTACACCATCGCTATACGCGTTATCATGTTTGCCATATTACCCGCGTGGGGGTTAAGTAATGCCGTTGCAACTTTAGTGGGGCAAAACTTAGGAGCCGATAAACCTGATCGAGCTGAAAAGTCGGTTTGGCGAATTGCAAAATATAATATTTATTTTTTGCTTGCTGTCGCCCTGATATTTATTTCAATTCCTGCTCAAATTATCGGGTTATTTACTGAAGATAGTAACATCATCGCTTATGGCGTTGAATGTTTACGCTATATCAGCTACGGCAACGGATTTTTTGCCTTAGGAATGATTTTAGTTCAAGCGTTTAATGGTGCTGGAGATACCATGACACCAACAAAAGTTAATTTCATTTGTTATTGGATGATCCAAATTCCCTTAGCACTTGCTTTAGCAAAATGGTTAGCATTAGGTCCAACTGGAGTGTTTTTATCGATCACCATTTCACAAGCACTTTTCGCCCTGATTGGCTGGTACTTATTCAATAAAGGGCAGTGGAAAATCAAGATGGTGTAATGGTAATGGTAATGGCAATGGGAACAAACAAGGGAGACTTTATATTTCAACTAAATGGCTTCCCTGCGCAATATTTGGCAATTTAGCGAAACATAAATTGCAGCGCTAAGCTAACAAATATTGTTCACGTTTTAAAGACAAAAACCCGAGCACATAGCAAAAGAGAGCAATCATGCTCTCTTTTTTACTCTGTATTTATTTATTAAATATCAAGATATTAACGTTTAACGCCTAACATGTATTTTGCAACAGCAAGTCGTGTTTGTTCATCAAGATAATTCTGCGGTGGCATTTCTGGATAGTCTTCACGCTTTTTCGTTGGCTTGGCAATAAAGTCAGCGAGTCCTTGTGGGTTATCCATATAAAGTGCCTGAATAATTTGCACAGGAGGACCAATCATGCGGCCTGTATATGTATGACAGCCAGCACAAATACCGTTATAGACTACTTTGCCACGCTCTGACGGGTCAATAACTCGCGGGGCTACAGGTTCATCTAACAAATAGCTCACCACAGTATCTGTATTAGTAAATCCACATTCGCTCCATTTATTCACGCCAACGGAAACATAACGATGACGATTAATAATACAGCTGTCTTTGCTTGCGCCTACACGAATAATGTCAGGCTGACCTTGTTTTAACTCAGTTAGCATTAGCGCTTTAATTTCATCAATAGTGTCATAACCGTTATTGAGCATTAAATTATCTAAGATCATCACGCGATCAGGCGCAGGATCAGATTCAGGGTCAATCGTAGTATTTGGCGCGTTATTATGGTCGGTGATCAAAATGCCAGCCGTTTTGTTATTGGTAATAATATTACCTTCAACAACCACATCATCTGCCGCCATTATTAAAATACCTGTACCAGCAGGTATTCCACCAACGGTTGAACCTGGCGCACCAAAATTAGGGGTATTGTTATCGGTAATAAAGTTATTGCGAATAATAACGTCGTACGTGGTTTTGATCGGTAAACCAGGGGTAATAAACGCTAAAATCCCACCCGTGTTGTTATGCACATAGTTATCTTCAACAATGGCATGGCGAGAATTTTCTATTTCAATGCCCGCAACACTGTCAAAAACATCATTATAGGCAACATGAATGTTATCGCTCATACCAACATAAATCGCTGCATCTTCAATGCCTGAAATAATGTTATATTCAACGACACCATTTTTGCCAAGTTGTGGAAAAATACCGTAAACGCCGGTATCAACAATAATGTTATTGCGAATTTCAAAATTATTGCCAGCTTGCCCCATAATGGCATTGCCTTTGTAATTGGTGATCACCAAGTTTTCGACAATAAAATTATTGCCAGAATACAAAATTGCGTCGTTCAGTTTCTTTTCACCATCGAGTGTCGCGCGTTTACCTTCTTGGATGACACCAATAATGCTGATGTTATCTTTATCGATATAGACCGTTTCGTGATAAGTGCCGGGCATTACTTGAATAGTGTCACCCGGTTGTGCTTTAACCACAGCGTCCATAATTGACTCGCCATCGTTGACAACCAGTGTTTTCCCTTCAATTGAGCGATCGGCAACGGTACTTTTATAAATCACTTGTGCCGATGTTGTCGCTTCACCTTTAGCGTCACTGTCAGCTGCTTTATCATAACCACCTGAATAGCTTGCCCCACCTGCGCTTTTGGTGATCACAGGTGCAGCATTTTGACTACTGCCGAAATAGGTGCCACCAGCAAATGCCCCTATCACTAATATTGCCCCAATTAATTTTCCTGAACTCATATTATTCCCCACTATGCTCGACTTGGTTATTTTTATCGTCTTTAGTTGTCAGTCTTTGATTATTTGAAATGTTACTTATTATTTTTGTAGAAACTTCGTTACTTTGTTTCATATTTTTTAGATTTTTTTGCTCATTTTGATTTTGTTGCTCGGCTTGCTTTTTCTGCGCCAATTGATAGTTTTCATCAATTGGGGCTAACCCTGAAGGTAA
>DAINNQ010000250.1:0-4462 GCA_036735825.1 Alteromonadaceae bacterium
GCGTAATATTGTTGGTGTGATCAATAGTGAAAATACAGAGGCAGATTATATTGTTTTAACGGCTCATTATGATCATTTAGGGCAATCTGGACATAAAATTTATAATGGGGCAGACGATAACGCCTCAGGTACAGCAGCATTATTGTCTATTGCATCTTATCTGATACAAAAACCATTAAACCACCATATTTTATTTATTTTTACCGACGCCGAAGAATTTAACCTTAAGGGAATTCGAGCTTTTTTACAGCAAAATCCACAATTACAAAATAAGATAAAATTAAATATCAATATGGATATGTTAGCTGGCAGCAAGCACAGTAATAAGCTTCATTTCTTAAGTCGAAAATTAGACAATATTTTAACAAAAGATCAAATAAATGAATTTTTCGCTAATCAGCAGTTTGCAAATTTTAAAATAGTTAAAGGCTTTAAAAGGGACAAGCATTATTTAAACAAAAAAATTGATTGGCTTAAAGCAAGTGATCATGGCGCTTTTTATCAAAAAGGCATACCTATTATTTATTATGGTGTCGGTACACATAATAATTATCATACGGAAAATGACACCTTCGATAACACCAATCACCAACTATTCATTAATGCCAGTAATGCTATTTTAAGCCAAATAATCTTGCTAGATAGCCTCATATAATCAATATATTTTGGTTATATCAATTAAACATTGGTTATAAAACACGTTATAATGTCTCTCACCCTTGTAAACTATTAATATGGAAAAACGTAAATGCAAAAGCGTTTCATAACCGCACAAGAGCTATTAGAAGACTCTTTTCGTGTAGCAGCTCAAGTATATGCAGACGGTTTTAGACCTGATTATATTGTTGGCATCTGGCGTGGAGGCGCGCCAATTGGTATTGCAGTTCAAGAATATTTTGATTTTAAAGAAGTCGTAACTGATCATATTGCTGTGAGAACGTCATCTTATTACGGGATTAATCAGCAAAGCAAAGAAATTAAAGTGCATGGCTTGCATTATATTATTGAAAATGCCAATGCGGATGACAGTTTATTAATTGTTGATGATGTGTTTGATTCAGGCCGAAGTATTGATGCTTTGATTAATCAACTCAAGTTGCTAACAAGAAAAAACATGCCGTCAGATGTACGTATTGCGTGCCCGTGGTATAAACCTCAAAACTCTAAAGTTGATATTAAACCTGATTATTTCGTTCGCGAATCAGATGAGTGGCTAGTATTTCCACATGAAATATCGGGTTTAACCCCTGATGAAATCATTGAAGGTAAAAAAGATCTTGCTAACATTAAAGAATTGTTTGTTTAATTTAACTTTAATGTTTCAATGATATTTTGTCATAAAAAGCACAGTAGTTTGACTATTGTGCTTTTTATGCTTTTATTAGGGATTTTTAAAATTATACCTTTAGGATATATCAAAATGCAGGGAATATTTTTTTCGTTTATTAGCTTTGTTTTACTCTTTTTTGCTTCTTTTAGTTTTGCCAATAACCCTATTAACAACCCTGTTATCTTACTTTCCATCGACGGGTTTTCTCAAGAATATCTGAAAAAATATCAACCGAAAAACATTTTATCGTTGGCTAAAAACGGGACGCAAGCGAAAGGATTAATTCCTGTATTCCCAACTAAAACCTTCCCAAACCATTTGAGCTTAGTCACTGGAGTTTATCCAGCTAAACACGGCATTGTTCATAACAAATTTTATCATCGTAAACTAAATAAAAATTACACGTTAGGTGCAGGTAAAAACAATAGTGCTTGGTTAACAGCAACGCCTATTTGGACAAAGGCAGAGCAACACAATTTAACATCTGCAATCTATTTTTGGCCTGAATCAGAAACTCAAAACCAAGGTTTATTGCCTAGCTACTTTTTTCCTTATCAACATAACACGCCAAATATTCAGAGAGTTGATCAAATCATTCATTGGCTTAAATTGCCTGAAGATAAACGACCTCATTTTATTGCTGCATATTTTTCAACAATAGATGACGCCGGCCATCATTACGGCGTTGATTCAAAAGAATTAGTGACTGAAATTCAAGCAATAGATACGTTAATTGGACAGTTAGTTGCTCGAATTAACAACGACACTAATGTTAATGCCAATATAATACTGGTGTCTGATCATGGTATGACCCCAATTAATCAACTAGCTACGATAAATTGGCAAGCACTGTTATTACCCTTTAAAAAGTCAAAAATTATTAATGGGCAAACACAACTTTATGTTTATGAAGAGAACCAAACAGTTTTAGATGCAATTCAAAAACATTTAGCCAACTTTAAAGGTATTCAACATGAATTAAGTGACAATAAGCTCGTGCAACCTTTTACGGTTAAAGTAAAAGGTGAATATCCAACTCATTGGCACTTTGATCAATTAACTAACGATCAAGGCATTGATGTTATTCCTGACATGGTAATAAATGCTAAGGCACCTTACACCTTCATTGATGAAAAATCGCATGTTGGCGCAGCAACTCATGGTTTTGATCATCAATTAACAAGCGATATGACGGCTATTTTTATTGCAAGCGGACCTGATATCAAACAAAACTTAATTATTGAGTCTTTTGAAAATATCCATGTCTATTCCTTATTAGAAAACTTATTACATTTGCCACTGTCAGTAAACGTCGACAGTGATAGCTCGGTATTAATGAAAATTATTAAAGGGTCAGCTAATAAATAGCCATTATTATCAGAAAATTTCTTTTTTTTAACACCAAGCTCTTTAAAGTTCTGTTAATACTTTATTTTTGTGGTAAAAGTAGGGTATGTTTTACTTTTTTAATAATAAGTTTTAGTAGATAGATGTATAGTACCTATATTGCTCGTCAGGCCATTCTTGACAGAAACTCAAAAACCATTGGTTATGAGCTATTATTTAGAGATAGTCCAGAAAATAAATTTCCTGAAATAGATAAAGATGTAGCAAGTTCTAAACTCATCATTCAAAACCATCTACAAGGTGACATTAAGGCGATAAGTTTAGGTAAGTTGGCATTCATTAATTTCACAGAAAAATGTTTGATTAATAAATATCCTCTTATGTTTGATCGAAGTTCAATTATCATTGAACTTGTGGGTCATCAATCACCTACCGAACGTTTAGTTAAAATTCTAAAATACTATAGTGAAAAGGGTTATCGAATCGCGTTAACTGAGTATGATGTGGATGATAAATGGGACGACTTATTTCCATATTTATCTATTATCAAAGTTGATATAGAAAAGATTAACCCAAAGCGCTTACAGCCGATTATTCAAAGAATAAAACCATACAATATTAAATTGGCGGCAGAAAAAGTAGAAACTAACTATCAGCTTCAATCATTAGCTGAAGTGGGATTCAACTTTTATCAAGGGTATTTTTATCATGAGCCTGAAATTGTTGAAGGACAAACTTTAGCGCCGATGAAAACTCAAATGCTAAATTTGATCAGCGAAACATTTAATACACCGCTTAATTATGACTCTATAGCCGAAATTATTAGTCATGACGTCAACCTAACGGTTGGTTTACTCAAAATGGTTAACAATGTTGCAACCAGTACAAGAGTTGAAATAACCTCGTTAAAACAAGCCACGGCTTATTTAGGTGAAGAAAAATTAAAACAATTTGTCACTATTTTGGCCTTGTCAAAACTTACCAGTGATAAAAATGATGAAGTATCAAAACAAGCATTAATTACAGCAAAATTAATGACTTCGCTTGCAAAAGAAAGTGCATTCATTGAAATTAGTGATTTTGCGTTTATTACCGGTTTATTAAGTGCTATTGAAGTTATTCTGAGCATGCCAATAAATGAAATTGTTAAAACAATGCCATTAGCATCGCCAATAGAAAAAGCGTTAGTTAGCCATGATGGTTTATTAGGTGAGTTATTAATATTAACGACCAATTATATTACGGGTAATGGTGATAATATTAATGAAATGATCGCACTTTACTCGCTAGATAAAGACTTGATTCATAGAGAATTTGTCGAAGCAAGTCGATGGTGTCAAGAGCTTGGGCTTTAATAGCTCAAGCTAATTTGTCAGCTCACCAGCACCATAAAGTTTAGTGAGCAAACCAGTTAAGTTTTCAAATAAATTGGCTTTCGAAACAGTATAATTCGCACCGTATGCCGTTGCTGCGTATAGTATTGTTTCGTTAGCATTATCTTCTGCAACACTTCCTGAAACAGCAATAATCGTTTGCTCATTGCCATTGTTGATAGCTTCTATAAAATCATAACCATCCATATCAGGCATTTCGATATCTGTGATTATGAGATCATATTTTTCTTTCTGCCAACTATCGATAGCATTTTTAGCATGTTTAAATGAATTGATTTGTTTTTTGAAGGGTAAAGATATTTCAGCAATTTCTTTTAACAGAATTAAATCTATTGACGAGTCATCAAGAAGTAATACATTAAACATAATGATATTCCTACATGTCCATATA
>DAINNQ010000251.1:0-4458 GCA_036735825.1 Alteromonadaceae bacterium
ATACACAACTGCTCCAGCAGGACGAATATCATCTCTCGGCGTTACTCGCCAACTGGTTAATCGCTTGCCCGAATCAATTTGCCAAATACTGATTTTACGAGAAGGAGCCCCCGTAGCTAAATATTTTCCATCAGGAGAAAAGCGAACCGCACTAAAAACTTCTTGGCGATTGGTGTATTGCAGCTGACTGATAAGTTGACCCGTTGTTAAATCCCAAATATTTGCTGACTTTTTACTGTCGGCAGTAAAAGCAAAGCGCCCTTTAGGATCTAAAGCGACCATAGTGACTCGGCTCGGATGATTAAATCGGTAGATCACTTGGCCACTTTGAGTATCCCAAACATAAGCAACAAAGTCGTTCGAGCCAGATAAGGCTATACGCCCATTGGGGAGCATATCCACCGAGTTGATTTTTTCTTGATGCCCTAAAAATTCAATCCTACGGCCAGATTGTGGTGAAAGGTGAACGACTTTACCGTCACTTTTACCTATTAAAATATATTGCCCATCATTAGCAAGAGCGATATCGCGAATTGTAGAGTCATCAATTTGCCAATAACCTTCTGACTCTCCTGATTTTGTATTCCACAAGGAAAAGTTAGTTCTACTGGCAATTAAAACATGGCTATTATTGTCGGCAATGTCAGCAGCAAGCACTAAATTATCGGCGTTATCTTGTTGCTGCGACCAATTATACATTAAGGCGTTTTTTTCTATATCCCATAAACTGATGCCATGGTGAATTGAAGAGACGACACTGAGTTTGCCATCATTTGAAATATTTGCAGCATAAGCACCTTCAACCGCATGTTGCCAGCGCTCGATAGGTTGTTTCGAACTAGGTTGGCACGCCAAGAGGCTACACATAACAAGTGTGTATAAGAGTAATTGAAAACTACCTTTACAATTGTTCAAAATATTCTACTTTTCTCTGCTGGCGTTTATCGTTAGTATAAGTTCTTTTTTGTCGCAAGTGTATTGCGCATTAATTTTTCCTCATTCCACATACATAATTGATGAATGAGATTTACGGAGATAGTAATGAAATTGTTTAAACCTACTTTAGTGGCGATGGCTCTTGTCACAGTAATTGGCTGTCAACAAGACGCAAAACAAGAAGAACAAGCGCCTGTATTAGATACTGAAGTGCAAAAGCAAGCTTATAGTTTAGGTGCTTCAATCGGTATGTTTACACAACGTAACTTAACTGAACAAAAAAAATTAGGCTTAACATTAGATGAAGCATTAATTTTGCGTGGCTTTAAAGACAGCTTAGCGGAAAAATCAGTGATTGAAAAAGAAGAAATTCAAGCATTGATGATGAACCTTGAACAAACAATGAAAGCTAAACAACAAGAAGCGGCTAGCAAAGCCTCTGAAGAAAGCTTAGCTGCAGGGCAAAAATATTTAGAAGAAAATGCTCAAAAAGAAGGTGTGCAAGTAACTGACTCTGGTATTCAGTATGTTGTTTTAACTGAAGCAGAAGGCGAAAAGCCAGCAGCGACTGATACCGTAAAAGTTCACTATAAAGGAACGTTCTTAAGCGGCGAAGAGTTTGATAGCTCATATGCTAGAAATGAACCTGCTGTTTTCCCACTTAACCGTGTTATCGCTGGCTGGACAGAAGGCGTGCAATTAATGTCAGTTGGCTCTAAGTATAAATTTACTATTCCTTCTGAATTAGCTTACGGGCCAAACGGTAACCCACCACGTATTCCTGGAAACTCGGTTTTAGAATTTGAAATTGAGTTATTAGAAATTAAAAAAGCTGAAAAGCCAGCACAAGTAGGTGATGTTAAGTAATTTTGTTACTGATAGCTCTGAAGTGCTAAGTAAATGAAAAAACCAGCGAATCGCTGGTTTTTTTTATGCCCGTTTTTCAGTTTTTTGATTGTATTATTTTCAATAAATTGATCGTTATTTCATCTCATTCCACATCTCATACCTATAATATTTACAAACTTTGCGAGAGTAGGTGGCTTAATCTTACCGCCGCCTGCATGATGCGCTGATGCAAAACGGTTTGATAATGCTGATGATATTCTTCACTAATTTTTATTTCTTGTGGTGAGTTTGATAAGCATTGTTGCGCTTGTTGATGACAATAATGAAAGCTATCTTCTCTGATCAAGTTTAACGATTCATTGGCCCAAGTACTTACCTGACTTTGCTGCCATAGATGCCTTGGGCTTGCTAATATTTTTTTATACAGCTGACTGATGAGCTCAGTTTTAAACTTGTCATAGTCGAATGTTGTTTTATCTCCAGTAGGCATGTCTAAAGGGTAAAGTAAACATTCATCCCAATACCAATGTAAATTATTACAACGACCGACTGGCGAAATGATTTTATTTTTGTTGCCGCCAAAATCACTTGCAAAACTCACATGCAATGGCTGATGAATATCTCCAAGCCAGTGCCCTAAAAAGAGTAGCGCTTTTAAACGTTCTATTTTATCGGGGTGCGTTGATAATATCTCTTGATGATAAGGGATAGCTTGGGTAACGCAGTCCTTTTGACACGTTTGATCGGTTATCGTCAGGGTATCTCGCTCTATATTAATATAATGCCAGCTTTTTAAAGGCAGATATTGCGCTTCATTTTTGATTAAATCTGCCCAAGTACAACTGTTGGCAAAGGTAATAGCACTGCCTTTTTTTTGCCAAGTATAATGATTGATATTGTCTATTTGCGTTTGAGTTAGTGCGGTAAGTAGGTTGTCGAGTTTTGCCTGCTCGGTCGTTGACAATAAGTCATAACTTAATTGGCAAACAATTTGATGTCCCATTTTGCCGAGTGCCCAACTTGGTTTAGCCCAAGCTAATAACAAGGTGGTGATTAATAAAAGAAAAGCTCTGCTCATGATTAAATATCTTATTTTTCTCTATACGCTAATGTTTGAATGCTATCATTAAACAGTGAACTTAGTTATTAAAACGAGCGTTTTATGGAAAAATTTGACGTTATTATTGTTGGCGCAGGTGTTGTCGGGCTAGCGATAGCTGCCAAGGTGAGTGAGCAATTCTCAAATGTTTTGCTTATTGAGAAAAATGGTCACTTTGGCGAAGAAACCAGTAGTCGAAATAGCGAAGTGATCCATGCGGGCATTTATTATCCAAAAGACAGTTTAAAAGCGCGATTTTGTGTCCAAGGAAAAGAACTGCTTTATCAATATTGCCAAGCTCGGCATATTCCTCATCAACCCATAGGCAAGTTATTAGTCGCCCATGGAGAGGAAGAAGAGGCGTTTTTACAAAAGACCATTCAAATAGCCAGCAATAATGGTGTTGATGATTTAATTTGGCAAAGTGCGAAACAAGTTAAACAGTTAGAGCCAGAAGTGGCAGCAAGTGCCGCGTTGTTATCGCCATCAACAGGTATTATTGATGTCCATACTTATATGCAAAGCTTACTTGCGCAATTTGAGCAAAATGGCGGTTTGTTTGTTGCCAATACTCAATTATTAAGTGCGAAAATTACTGAACAGGGTTTTGATGTTGAGCTGCAAAGTGTCAATGAAGTGATGCACGTTTCAGTCAAAAACTTAATTAATAGTGGCGGTTTGCACAGCACAAACGTGGCTGAACAGATTCATGGCTTGGCGGCTAAATTTATTCCAACGCTGCATTATTGCCGTGGTCATTACTTTTCGTATTCGGGAAAAAGTCCATTACATCGTTTAATTTATCCGATACCTGAAGCGAATGGTTTAGGTATTCATGCATCAATAGATATCGGTGGGCAGTTAAAATTTGGCCCTGACACTCAGTATATTGATCAGATTGTTTATTCAGTTGATGAAGAATTAAAAAGTAAGTTTTATCGCGCGATTAAAAAATACTTCCCTAATGTGAGCCTAGAGAAACTACAACCCGCATATTCAGGTATCAGACCTAAATTACAAGGTCAAGATGATGGCTTTTGTGATTTTGTTATTCAGCATAAAGAACAACATGGGATTGATGGCCTCATCAATTTATACGGTATTGATTCTCCTGGTTTAACCTCGAGCTTAGCGATCGCTGACTATGTAGTACAAACACTCAACATCAATAGAAATGGTGCATAAAAAGTACAATTGTTATATCTTATGAGTAAATAAATATTCAAAATTAGTGAATAATTTGTCATTATGTTGTTGCCGTTTATCACATAAACTGAACACTTCATCCCAAAGCGAATGAACACCTTTTCAGGTATGTAATAATGCAAATGTCTGAAACAAGTTTTAACACTCCTTGGTAAGCTTTTTCTGCATATGAGGTAGCTTTCTAGTGAACTGATCTGTCAATCTGAATTACTACGTTAGCGATTTTTTGGGGTAGCTTTGCTACCCCATTTTTCTTTGCAGGTTTTATCACAATGGCGATAAAGCATGAATCACTTCAGCGCTAGTCGTTAATCAGTACGTAATAGCTCTTCGAGTTTGTTCTTATTTCTTCTGCTCAATGTCAGTTG
>DAINNQ010000252.1:0-4435 GCA_036735825.1 Alteromonadaceae bacterium
TTATTTAAATGAATAAGTCCAGACAATTATATCGATTTTTTACAGTTTTTCGTCCTAGAGTACAGGCATGGACGACAAAAACCTTTCACAAGCCAATAATTTAGCTGCCCTTGATTCTATAACTGCTGAAACGTTCTCGCATTATAAATCTCGAATTATAAACAAGGGCTAATTGCTAATTTATGTTATGTGAAAAGGAAATATTATGAAGCACAAGTTTTCATTAAGTGTTTGGCGTTCATGTCTTTTATTACTACTTTTAGGGATGATTTCAATTATTCTTGGTGTCGTTCAGCTTGAATCCATCAATAATAACACGGCTGGAGCTGCCTATTTAACCACGCCATTACCGGTAGTAATTCACATAGTGTGTGGCATTATTTTTAATTTGTTATCACCTTTTCAATTTGTTTCATCTGTTCGTGAACGATTTCCACTTTTTCATCGTTATAGTGGCAGAGTGCTAGCGCTTTGTGCTATTTCTGTTGCTTTAACGGCTTTGTGGATGAATCAATTTTATCCAAGTTATGGAGGCGCATTAAAATACTCAGGAATTGTTGCCTATAACATTGTCTTGCTTGGGGCAATTTGGCTAGCTATTAAGTATATTCGCAATAAAAATATTAAAGAACACAAATTGTGGATGATGCGCGCAATGGCTGCTGCACTTGGACCAGCGACACAAAGACTCATTATTTTACCTGTGTTTATGATATTTGGTGAAGAGGTACTAACAGAATGGTTTATTGGTTTGCTGATCTGGAGCGGGTTGATCATTAACCTTGTGTTTGTTGAATATATTCATTTTAAACAGCAGCCCGATAAACCGAGAATGAACACAAATCTCACCTCTCAACTCAGTAATCAATAATCAGTAATTAATAAATAATAATTAAGGCAATGTACCACGTCATGATCATTAAATATGGTGCCTTATTAATGAAGATCACCTAAGTGAACATTGGCTTGATTTGATTTTATTACTTCGTTTAATAAAAAAAACTTCGATCTAGACTATAGTATTAGCTCTAAAGGGTTTGTTCTTTAGAGCTTTTGTACTATAATCGTTCGACTTTTTTCGGTGGCAGTGGTTTTCAACAATTATTGTCATTTTCATCTACAGATAAATGGATAAAACACCATGAATTTGCATGAGTATCAAGCGAAACAATTATTCGCTGAATATGGTTTACCAGTTTCTGAAGGTTTCGCTTGCGACACCCCTCAAGAAGCTGCAGAAGCTGCTGACAAAATTGGCGGCAATATGTGGGTTGTTAAAACTCAGGTTCACGCTGGTGGCCGCGGTAAAGCTGGCGGTGTTAAGCTAGTTAAAACTAAAGACGAAATTAAAGAGTTCGCTCAAAACTGGTTAGGTAAGAACTTAGTGACTTACCAAACAGATGAGAACGGCCAACCAGTTTCTAAAATTTTAGTAGAAAGCTGTACTGATATTGCTAACGAATTATACCTTGGTGCTGTTGTTGACCGTGGTACTCGCAAAGTTGTTTTCATGGCATCTACCGAAGGTGGTGTTGATATTGAGAAAATTGCTGAAGAGACTCCAGAGTTAATTCACAAAGCTGAAATCGATCCATTAGTAGGTCCACAAGCATACCAAGCACGTGAGTTAGGTTTCAAATTAGGTTTAAACCCAACACAAATGAAGCAATTCGTTAACATCTTTATGGGTCTTGCCAAGATGTTCAATGACTTTGATTTCGCATTATTAGAAATCAACCCATTAGTTATCACTGATGCCGGTAATCTTCATTGTTTAGACGGTAAAATCGGCGTTGATGGTAACGCTTTATATCGTCAACCAAAAATTCGCGCGATGCACGATCCTTCGCAAGAAGATGCTCGTGAAGCACATGCTGCACAGTGGGAATTAAACTACGTAGCATTAGACGGAAACGTTGGTTGTATGGTTAACGGTGCTGGCCTTGCAATGGGTACAATGGACATCGTTAACTTACACGGCGGCAAGCCAGCTAACTTCTTAGATGTTGGTGGTGGTGCTACTAAAGAACGTGTTGCAGAAGCATTCAAAATTATCCTTTCTGACGACAACGTTAAAGCAGTATTAGTAAACATCTTCGGTGGTATCGTTCGTTGTGACATGATCGCTGAAGGTATCATCGCTGCAGTTAAAGAAGTAGGCGTAACCGTACCAGTTGTTGTACGTTTAGAAGGTACTAACGCTGAAGCAGGTCGTGCAGTATTAGCAAGTTCTGATGTCAACATCATTGCTGCTGAATCATTAACTGACGCAGCACAGAAAGTTGTTGCAGCTGCGGAGGGCAAATAATGTCTGTATTAATTAACAAAGATACTAAAGTAATCTGTCAAGGTTTCACTGGTGGTCAAGGTACTTTCCACTCAGAACAAGCTATCGCATACGGTACACAAATGGTTGGTGGCGTAAGCCCAGGTAAAGGCGGTCAAACGCACTTAGGTTTACCAGTATTCAACACAGTACGTGAAGCAGTACAAGCAACTGGCGCAACAGCAACAGTGATCTACGTACCAGCGCCGTTCTGTAAAGATGCTATTTTAGAAGCTATCGATGCTGGCATCGAGCTAATCGTAACCATCACTGAAGGTATTCCAACGTTAGATATGGTTGACGTGAAAGTGAAACTTGAGCAAACAGGTGTTCGTATGATCGGCCCTAACTGCCCAGGTGTTATCACTCCAGGCGAAACTAAAATTGGTATCATGCCAGGACACATTCACTTACCAGGTAAAGTAGGTATTGTTTCTCGCTCTGGTACATTAACGTATGAAGCGGTTAAGCAAACTACTGATGCAGGTTTCGGCCAATCTACTTGTGTAGGTATCGGTGGTGACCCAATCCCAGGTACTAACTTTATTGACGTTTTAGAAATGTTCCAAAACGATCCACAAACTGAAGCGATTGTTATGATCGGTGAAATTGGTGGTACAGCTGAAGAAGAAGCGGCTGAATACATTAAGCACAACGTTACTAAGCCTGTTGTTTCTTACATTGCTGGTGTTACTGCACCTGCTGGTAAGCGTATGGGTCATGCTGGTGCTATTATCGCTGGTGGTAAAGGTACAGCTGATGAGAAATTTGCAGCGTTAGAAGCGGCTGGTGTTAAAACAGTTCGTTCTTTAGCGGATATCGGTGCTGCGCTTAAAGAGAAGACGGGTTGGTAAGCGAATAGCTTACAATTTGTTTCTATAAAGGTCGCTTTTGCGGCCTTTTTTATTGCCTGCTAATTATGTCTTTATTATAAATATTGCTTTGTGATAATAATGCTTGAAAGTTCATTCTGGTATGGCAAAAAAGGATAATGGTTATTTCATTGTGGATTTTGTCAATTTTATAGATAGTACGATAATCATTTTTGATAATTTCACGGTATTTGCCTGCAAAATCGAATTGGCACTTAGTACCTGAATCAGGGTGAACAATAAGCTGATTTCTAACATCTTGAATCGTTGATATAACGATTGATTTGGCTCTGTCAGTAGATACTTTTTTAGCTAACCAATTAATCGCTAATTTAATATCGATTTTGGCATTATCTTCAATTAAGAATTTCATTTTTTAAAAGTAATAGCTAAAGGGAAGAAAGGAATTCATCTAAATCGCTGGTCTTACCCTTTGAAATATTAATTTCTCGGCTAATTAATAGCTCCATAAAAGCCATTTTTTCTTGTTGAGCTTGATAGGCTTCTGCCGTTTGCACTACCAGTGATTCACTACCATTTTGCGTGACATGCATTGGTTCAAAGCCAAGCTCAGCATGCAATTTGGCAGCATTTGCTTTCATATAGCTAATAGGTTTTATATTCATAAATTATTTTCCGAATTATTTACTAGCACAGAAACTCGACCACAGGTTCTTAATACAAACTAGTGGTTTAAATTTAGGCTACTAGACTTTGTGTGTCAATTCTTTACTGATGAGAAATTTGCTGCACTAAGCGGTTGGTGTTAAAACAGTTCGTTCTTTAGCGGATATCGGTGTAGCGCTTAAAGAGAAGACTGGTTGGTAATCAGCTTTTGATTGCAAACTGAGTTTATTATTAAAAAACCGCTAACTAGCGGTTTGTTTTGTTACTTACGTTAAAATACATATACCAAATGTTGAGCTGTCAGTTTTGACTGTATGTGTTTTTATTCCTGGGTAATGTTGTTTAATTACTCCCATTAAAAGATGTTTTTGTTCTTCAGGCATTTTGTCACCTAAATAAAAATCGGTAATTGATTCAGGAGAAAACTTCATTGCTCCAATAGAATTAGCAAAGATTCTTAATTCGTGTTCATATTTCCATTGCGAGTGTTTGCATTGTATTGCTTTAAATACATCAAGAGCATTGTCACTTAAGTTATCTATTTTCACTGTTTTTGCACTATCAACATACTCTATATTAGACCATGCAAACTTAGTACTTTCATTCAAGT
>DAINNQ010000253.1:0-4433 GCA_036735825.1 Alteromonadaceae bacterium
AATATGCACTGATGGCTATCTCAGCATATCAATTGGAAATTTATAATGAAGGATGTATGTAATTGAATGTTCAATTACCACATCAAATCATCTGGAATTTGATAATCAGCATACGGATCATCTTCATCAATTTGCACTTCGGCGGTTTTATCATTTTTCAGTAAAACGACATCAGCATTTAACTCAGCTATTTTCACTGCCGTTTCACTAGTCACTACGTAAGTGATCTCGTCTAAGCCACAAATAGCTAATCGTCCATTCACTAATGCTTTATGAGTTTGAGGGTCAAGGTGTAATTTTTTGATTTTATTATCAAAAGTATAGTTATATTCCGTTTCACCTTGAATATTTTTTAAATGATGATGTTGAAGAATTTGCAATATACGCAGCTTTTGTTCTTTTTGCTCAAGCTCTTGTTTTTTCTTAGCATTTAAAGCCGCATCTTTGGCTTGTTTTTCTTTTTGAGACAACTGCACTTCTTGTTTTACTTGCTCTTGCAAGCTCGTTTCAACTTTCACGCCACTACGTTTTTGCTTGTTTTTTCTGCGCTTATCGGTATTCGCTTGTTGTGCTTTTTGCTTGGTAGTTAAACCAGCTTTTAATAATTGCTCTTGTAAAGATGCCATCTCAATGTGCTTATTTTCATTAATACAATGACAAAGATTTTATCAAGTTAATTCGCTTGAGAATAGTTTTGTAAAACGATTAATTGCTCTGGCGTATCTAAATCAATAAAAGCATGAGGTAATGAAACGTTAACGGTGTTTTGTTTATGTTTTTTAATGATAGATTTTGCGCCCTGTCCTGATGTTAATTGCGAAAGCTCGCGAAAATATTGCCGAGGAAAAATAACTGGCGGGCCACTGATATCAGCTGAGCCTTGGGCATGCTGTTCATTATTTAGCGCCGCATTTTTACTTGCGGTCACAATACGCGTCGGATCTTCTTGCCAGATTTTGATCAGCTGAGTGAGATCAATTTCAGTTAGCTGCCATTGGTCTACTAAAATTAACATTACTGCTTCAATCTCAGGTTTTAACGATGTTACCGCTTTGGCTATTGAAGAAGCTAAACCTTGTTGCCAATGTTCATTTTCAATCTCAGTCACAGATAAATTTGCTAACTCTTTTATCATTCTTTGACTTTCAAAACCGACGACACAAGAAACGCTTTCATTGACGTTTTTTGCTATCTGGCATTGCCGAGAAAGTAAACTTGTTCCATTGAGTTTAACTAATTGTTTAGCTTGACCAAGGCGCGAAGAACAGCCAGCAGCTAAAATCACAAGTTCGAGTGGCGGTGAAATTATTGGCGCCACGGTTTAAAAGACATTTGTTGATATTGTTGACTGATGTATTGCTGAATTTCAGCGCAAATTGATAAAGCAATGGCTTGTTCACTTCGACCGCCAATGTCTAAACCGATTGGCCCAAAAATCTGACCTTTAACATCTGAAGCGGTTAACGCTAGATTATTCAATAACTTATCTCTTCTCCCTGAAGGGCCAAGTAAACCGATATAGCCTATATTGGCGTCTAAAGCATGCTTGAGTAAGATTTCATCGCTGCTCAAATTATGCGTCATGATGATCATGCCATTAAAGCCTATAAAGTCTTCTCGTTGTACATTTTCGGCACGTAATTTTCGTTTATCAAAACATTGAGCAAACGCGGGTTGATTTAGGTTTGTCGGGCGATGATCTTGTAAAGTGATTTTCCAGCCCATCTGATGAGCCATATCAACCACGGGTACGGCATCAGGTCCAGCGCCACAGAGTAATAATGAAAAGACAGGGGTAATAGGCGTTATTAATAACTCATCGGCAGCCAAATCAACTGCTAATGTTGTTAATTGGGAATTTAGTGCTGTTTTATCATCAAGCTGACTGTCAATAAACCACGCTTGTGCATCACCTAATTCACTCACTTGTTGGCAATAGAAACCCGTTTTACCTTGCTGTAACGCTTCAAGTAATTGTCCAAAACCAAGATGATTATTTTCAGGTAAAAGAGGTTGTAATAAAATGTCTATCGCCCCATCACAACCTAAACCTAGCCCCCATAATAATTCAGCATCAGCCTTTAAATCATAAGTTAATATTTGCTTCTGCTGGCTTGCTAAAACATTTTTTGCATGCAAGCTAATATCCGCTTCTAAGCAGCCTCCACTTAATAAACCAGTGCATTCCCCTTGTTCAGAGATCAACATCATAGTACCCGTTTTACGGTAAGTTGAACCACGGGTGGCAATGATACTTGCTAAAACAAAGCTTTTATCTGTTGAAAAAGCGGCGATAATTTTTTGCCAATTCTCTTGCATTAGTTGTTCTCATTCACTTTAGAAAAGATGACTTGTAGTGTTTGCCAAGGTAATAAAGCGCATTGTTTTCGTATAGGAAATTTTTGTACTGAAGCTAAAGGGGCAAATTGCACAGCAAGTTCACCTATAAAATGAATATTATCTTTTAAAGCGATAACAATTTGCTCACTCAATTTTTCGCCTTCATCAATAGACATTCCTGTTAAATTTTCACATAACATCGATGCTGACGCTCGACAAATAGCACAACTGTCACCATGAAAAGCTAACGCTTTTATTTGGTGCTGAAATATTTGCGCTTGAACAACAATTTCATCACCACACGCAGCATTAGCGCCATCTGCACTATGTGTTACGGTGATGCTTTGCAAAAAGCCAACAGGATTTTTATGATGTTCTAACATTTTCTCTTGATAAAGATGATGCTTTGAACGCTCATGTACATTTGGCGCATCAGCTGTTTGAACATGTTTTTGCTCTTGCTGATTTATTGTTGAAGCCATCGTCACTCCATAAAAAGGCAGTTAGACTGCCATCAATTGATAACAGTGATCTAAGCCCGCAATTAATTTATCAACGTCCGAAAAATCATTATAAAGCCCCAATGACGCTCGAATAGTTGAACTTACCCCTAAGGCTTTGTGTAAAGGCTGAGCACAATGATGACCTGCCCTAACCGCAACATTGTCATTGTCGAGTAGGCTGGCAACATCATGACAATGGACGTTAGCCAGTTGAAAACTCACTAATGATGTTTTTTTAGCGGGCTTTATTGAAACAAATGGGTCATCAAGCGACTTAATTAACGGTCGGTAATAAGGTAACTCGCTTAACGATTTATGTAAATATAAAGCAAGGTTGTCCAAATACTTATTAATTTCAGGCCACGAAATGTCATTTAAATAATCAATCGCTTCCACTAAACCGACAATACTCGCAACATTATGGGAACCTGGTTCAAACTTGAGCGGGCCAGAAATAAAATCACTTTTGACAAAATCAACTCCATTAATAATACCGCCGCCAAGTTGATATGGTCTCATTTGATCATAAAGACCCAATTTAGCATACAGTACTCCACAACCTGTTGGCCCATATAATTTATGCCCAGAGAAGACATAAAAATCACAGCCTATTGATCTCACATTAACACCACCGCGAGCAATTGCTTGGGCGCCGTCAATCACGGTTGGAATGTTTTTACTTTTGGCTAATTGACAAATTTTATCCGCAGGATTCATTTTACCGATCACATTGGAACAATGAGTAAAGGCAAGAAGACGCGTGTTGCTGTCTAATAATGACGCTAAATTTGCTAGATCAATTGTGCCATCTTGAGCCAAAGGCGCAATTCTCAATTCAACTTGGTATTGCTGAGCGAGTCGTTGCCACGGCAATAAATTAGCATGATGTTCAGCCGCACTTATCACCATATTGCTAGATTGCTTTTTCTTTTTAGCGTCAATCAATAAGGGTTCAACAAAACTATAGGCAATCAGATTAATGGCTTCGGTTGTGCCTGAATTAAATGAAATATTCTCACCGTTTTGTGCCCCGATAAATTCCGCTACTTTTTCTCTCGCTGATTCCACTTTTTCAGTCACTTTGGCACTAAGTTGATATAACCCCTTGTGGCTATTAGCGTGCGAATAACATTGATAATGATACATGGCATCGGCAACATGTTTCGGCGAAAGGCACGTTGCAGCACTGTCGAGATAGCACAAATAAGGTTGGGCACGAGATGAAAATATTGGAAAGTCTTGCTTCCATGGACTGACAATAGACATGAGAATGATTGTTTAAAATAGTTAGGTATCGATAAATTAACAGCGCACTGATGAACT
The DNA here is from genome assembly GCA_036735825.1 of Alteromonadaceae bacterium. Lineage (GTDB taxonomy): Bacteria > Pseudomonadota > Gammaproteobacteria > Enterobacterales > Alteromonadaceae > DAINNQ01. Next base: position 4,167 of record DAINNQ010000253.1, read on the forward strand.
TTCAAATGAGCAAATGTAACGGTTAATGAATTAAGTAGATCGTGTTGAACTTTCATGTTTATTTTTGCAGTGTTTGTTTGGTATTTATACAAGGCAACGCTTGTGTCGTGTAGTTATTCTACTCAAATCAAGCGTTAACACAGTAGAAATGTCAAACAAACTTCATTGTTTGTTAACGTTTTTTTTTTAATGTACTCTTAACGACATCTCAACCACCCTTTTGATGATATGACTATTATAAAAAAAATCCTCATTAGCACACTCCTC
>DAINNQ010000254.1:0-4430 GCA_036735825.1 Alteromonadaceae bacterium
TCAATGGTGAGCGCTTTGATGATGCCTAAATCGGCACTTGGAAACGCATCAGGATCGCTCAATCCACGCATAGCAATATAATTCACTGTCCATGGCCCTATGCCTTTTATTTTACACAGTTGATCTTCTAATTCGTTAAGTGATTGATAATTTTCAAACAGTTCAAGGTTAGTTTGATAAAACGCTAACCAACGTTGCAGGGTGGCAATTCTCGTTTGTGTTAAGCCGATATTTTCAAAGTCTGCAGCAATTAATTGCGAAAACGTTGGAAATGTGAGCTGAGTTGCTGCTGGCAGATGTGGCAGTGTTTGTCCGTATTTTTCAGCGATACGTTTAGCAAAGGTTGTTGCTGCTTTTACTGACACTTGCTGACCTAAAATCGCCCGAATGGTGAATTCGAAAATATCCCAGCAGCCTGGCAAACGTAAACCTGGAAATTGCTGAATACTTTGTTTTAATAATGGCAATGTTGATAACTGCTGTTGTATTGCGGTTAAGTCGGCATCTAAATCGAACATTCTCCGTACTTTTGTGATCACGGTGTTAAGGTAACTAAAATCAGATAGTGATACGGTTAATATTAACACTGCTTTGCTTTGATGATGACTCACAGATAACCAGCCCGTACAGTCATCTAATAAAATGCTGCGTTGGTAGCATTCCTCTGTTACGTATTCCATACCTGCAATTTGTCTGTTTTTAAAAAATGCTAACATTAATGGCCAATCAAACGGTGGCCGATAAGCCAAATTTATTTCTAAGGTATTGCTCGACGTTTCGATATGCTTTTTTGCTCGCAATTGTTTTGGCGTGCAGGCATAACTTGTTTTTATGGCTTCATTAAAACGTCTCACGCTATTAAAACCACTAGCAAAGCAAATATCACTTACAGATAACGCTGATGTAGAAAGCAGTTTGCGTGCTAATAATAACCGTTGCTGCTGAAAGTATTCGCTCGGAGAAATGCCAAAGTGTTGTTGAAATAAACGCTGAAGCTGTCTGGTGCTCAAATGAAACTTTTGGGCAATTGACGCTAAGTTATCGCTTTTGTAATCAAAACTTGTGATGATTTTTTTGAGCTTAATCGGCAAGTTTTTATTGGCCGCTTGCTCAGGAAAACAACGTTTACACGGAATGTAACCTGCTAATTGTGCTTGCTCAGCACTTAAATAATATCTGACGTTTTCTGGCTTTGGCGGACGAGCTGGGCAAATGGGTCGGCAAAATATTCCAGTACTTAATACCGCAGTAAAAAATTTCCCATCAAAACGAGCATCTCTACTTAAGCGTGCGGTTTGGCAAGTGTTTATGTCTAGCTCTACAGTCATATGAACTTTCAAAGTTTGGTTTATGGCTTAATGATAACTAAATTTTGACTAACTACTGGCGAAAATCAGACATTAATTGCGAATAAATTTATTTACCAGAAATGCTGATTAATTATCAGTTAAGTTTTTCATATCACTAACGAGATCATCAACAACTTATTTACAAATACTAATGTGAAAATAAAGACAAATTCTCTGGATATCTCAGCTAAATACACTATTTTTAAAAATAACTTAGTCATTTTTAATATTCCGTCAGTATTTTCGAACTTTGCGTAAGCTTTAATTGATGCACATCAATATAGTGATTTATGTGAAGAAATAACTAAACAAAAACTAAACAATAATTAATAACAATAACGTTTAAAAAACACACAAAACAAAGATAAAAATAAATTAAAACCAAAACGGTTAGGGGAGAGCAGAATGTCGCAAGGCCATTATCAAAATAAGTCTCAAAAATATTGCAAAAAAAATAAAATTGCTCAAGCAATTATCTCGTCTCTTTTAGTAACTCCTTTGTGGGTAAATGCTGCAGAGCAAGCTACAGAACAAACCAATGTTGACGAAATTGAAGTGATGACAGTGACTGCGCAAAAACGTGTGCAAAATATCATGAAAGTGCCAGTAACCGTTGACAGTATTTCTGAAGAAACCATTAAACAATCAGGCTCGGTAATGCTTGATGATATTGATAAGTTTATTCCAGGCTTTGATTTTAGTGATGGCGATGTTACCCAAGCGGGCGTAACGATGCGTGGTGTTTCAAGCCCCAACATTAGCGTTGGCGGAGACCCATCAACAGCGACGTTTTTTGATGGTGTGTATATGCCTAGAGCGGCACAAAATGTTTTGTTTTCTGATATGCAGCGCGTTGAAGTACTTAAAGGCCCACAAGGAACATTATTTGGTAAAAATGCGGCGATGGGGGTGGTGAATATGATCCCAAATGCGCCAGAAGATGACACTACCGGATTTATCAAAGGCTCTTTTGGAAGTGACAATATGCAGCGCATTGAAGGTATGGCTAATTTTGCTTTATCAGATAATGTTTTTGTGCGAGTGAATGGCTTAAGTAATAAGCAAGATGGCTACATTAGCAATGTTGCTCAATCTCAATTAATGGGGAATAAATCAGGTGACGAAGGTGAAAAGAACCATCAAGCGGCACGCGTAGCGGTAAAATGGGATATTTCATCACGTACCAATGTTCAACTTTCTTATGATTGGGATAAATTAGATCAAGCGCCAGGTGCGGCGATTGGCTTGAGTGAATATGCTCAAAATCCAATAAATCCATTTGCTGATACGTTTGCTAACGACGTGGTTAATGGTATTGAGTCACGTGACATGACAGCAACCACGTTTAAACTCAATCATCAATTTGATGATAATTGGTCAATGATGCTGATCAGCAGTAAACGTGAATGGCAAACACATAACCGCATTGACGAAGATGGAACCGCAAATGTCAGTCGCTATTTAGATACCGATAACCATGAAGACTCAGACATTTTTTATAATGAATTTCAAGTTAACTACAACACGGAAAAGTTTAATTATGTTGGTGGTATCACCTATTCAAAAGAAAATGTTCATCAAACCACGTTTATCAACACAACATCAAATACTGCAGCTAGATTAGTGTCTGGACAATTAAACGATCAATTATCAGCAGGGGTTAGAGAGCAGTTTGCTGGCTCTGTGGGGATTTCACCCGCAGATGTTCCACAAGATACCGTAGATTATTTATTAGAGCTCAATGGGCTTCCACTTGATCACCTGTGGGATGCCGAACAATGGTCATCTACACTTAATTTGATGGGGGTTGCAGGTGATATTATGGATTACCTTGCGTATTTAGGTGTTGTTCCTCCAGGGACGCCTTTAACTGCTGACATAGTTACGTTAACAGGCGATGCAACCTATGACATTGTTGCTCAACAACTCGGTATTGCAGAAATATTTGGCCCAAGCTATGCCAATCAAATGTGGTCAGAGAATTTTATTAATAACGGTAAATTTGTCAGCTACGGGATTTATTCTGATTTTGATTTTCAAATTTCAGATAGCTGGAACGTGTTCTTTGGTTTGCGTTATTCAGAAGATGAAAAAGATTTTTCATGGCAAGTGAGCGAAACACAATTTGCCCAAGTGAGACCAGGTGTGAGTAATATTTTATTTCCAGCGCGAGATGAGTTGTGGCAATCAAAAACGTGGAGTAAAACCACAGGGCGATTAGGCACGGGCTATATTATTAACGACGATCATATGGTCTTTGCTTCAGTAGCTACAGGTTATAAAGCTGGGGGCTTTGACTCGTTAAATTCACCCCATAGTGAAAGCAGTGGAGCGATTATTCTAGACCCAGTAACAGGTAAGCCAATTGATGTTTCATTTGAACCTGAAGAGGCATTGAATGTTGAATTAGGTTACAAAGGCTTTTTGTTTGAAAAAATTGTGACCACTTTGTCATTTTTTCATACTGTCTTAGATGATAGACAAACTAGTATGAATTCAAAACCACCAGGGCAAAATCAGGCGATTCCAACTATTGTTAACCAAGACATGACCATTGATGGCTTTGAATTGTCAATGAACTGGCAAGTTTCAGATACTTTCTCTACAGGTTTTGTTACTGAAGTACGGAAAACGGATATTGAAACCGATGAGTTTTATAATGACTCAGGCACTTTAATTGCCGCAGGTACCACAGCCGCCGATACGAATACGTCTTATACTGTTATGGCTAATTGGATGCCAGATATTGATAATGGCTCGGCAATCGTTCACCTTGATTATGTTTTTCGAGAAAATGCCCGTGATCTAGAAATTGGTAATGATGAGTGGGTGAATAATATTCCTCATTATTTTGATGATACACAATTACTTAATGCTCGTATTTCATGGATCAGTGATAGTGAACAAATTGAAATAGGTCTTTGGGGTAAAAACTTATTGGATAATCGTTACACTGGTTTTCCAGGTGGCAGAACGAAAGATATTTTAGGCACAGGTTTTACGAGTGTCACCAAAGGTTTAGAAGCTGGCGTTGATTTTAAATATTCTTTTTAATTGATCTAGAGCGAGTTGACCTTTCAT
>DAINNQ010000255.1:0-4398 GCA_036735825.1 Alteromonadaceae bacterium
CTAAAAATACAGTTACTAAAATTATAGCTACTCATATTAAACTGTTATGATTAAAATTCATCACCTTAATAAAAAACGAAAAGTTAAAACCTAAAAATTCTATATGCTTTGCTATTGTGGAAATACTCTTGATTTTGAAAATTGCTGCCAGGCGATCATTACTGGTAAAAAAATAGCGGTAACTCCTGAACAATTGATGCGTTCTCGCTACAGCGCCTATGTTATCAAAAATGCTCAATACATTTTTAAAACTTACGCTATGGCAACAAGACAAAATCAATCAGTTAGCGATATACAACAGTGGGCAGATCAAACACAGTGGTTAAAGTTAACTGTGTTATCAAGCGATGATATTCATAGCAGTGAATACATCAACAATACCCCTAACGTTTTACCACGTGTTGAATTTACCGCATGGTACTTTCACAATAAAACACTGTGCAAAATGACAGAGTCATCACGTTTTATTTATGAAAATGAGCAATGGCTTTATCTTGATGGTGATGTTGAAGAACATGAAGAAATAGCTATGCCTAAAAGAAATACACCATGCCCTTGCGGCAGCAACAAAAAATTCAAACATTGTTGCTTAATAAAACTCAGCTACTAATTCCAATATTTAAGCTCTATTACTAAATTCAAAACTTAAGTTCAATAACTCAGTTAACTGACTAAGTTCAAAAGATAAAAAGCTAAGCTCGTTTAAACTGTCGACATTCCCGCTATTTGATGCCAGTAACCATTACATTGCTCATTTTTGATTAACCCTACTGTCTGCTTGTTTTCGAGTTGTCGTTTAAAAGCAGATAATTGTGTAAACGCCATTTTGCTGTCTGCACTCACTCTGGCAATATCAACGCCAATTTTTTCCATCTCATTTACTTCATTGATCAGGTTATACTGATAGCCAGACATGGTTTGAATGCCATTTAACACAAAAACATTCTGCCCTTCTCGGCTATTCATTTTTCGGCCCTGCGGATAATTAATACAGCAATATTGGCAATCATCTTTTGCTCTATCTTCTGAACGTGCCGTAAAACATCGTGCTGAATAGGCTAAAGGTAAATATCCCCAAGAAAACACTTCACATTCAAAGGATTGACGAATATTTTCTTGCTCTGCTTGTAGTAACAATGTTTTGAGCCAATCACCTGACAGTTCAACAGGCATAACCCAACGCATCATGCCTTGCTTAATTAACACTTTTAATGTTGATAAGTTGTAACAGTTGATCGCAGGCCCAGCAACAAAAGGTAGCTTTAATTCATGCATCATTTGTACAGCGCTTAAGTCATTGGCTTCAACTAAAAAGTCGCCATTATCACAATATTTTCTCATGGTCTGAATTTCAGCGGGTGACTCAAGTAATGTCATGGTTGAAATCACCACTTGTTTATTTGATTGAGCCACTTCTTTCGCTACATGTAACCAATCTTTAACGCGTAATTCTCGGCGTTTTGAGCACACAGTTTCACCGAGATAAACAATATCGGCCTCAGAGTCTTTAGCTTGCTGATAAAATGACTCAACTTGTGATTTAGGCCAGAAAAATAAACTCGGCCCAAGGGAAAATTTCATAATGTAAATCTCTATAATTGTTCAAACTGAAAGCAGTCTATTATTGCCACTTACGATGATAAGCACCTAAAGTCGTTTGTTTACCTTCAGATAAATTTGCTAACGTTTTCATCCAGCTTGATTCAACCAAATAGTCGTCTGGCGATTGCTGATATCGATCTAGCGCCATACGCCATGTTTTGGCAACTTGCTCAACATAAGCAGGGCTACGCTGCCGACCTTCTATTTTTACGGAAACAATGCCCATTTGGCTCAATTGAGGAATAAGTTCTAAAGTATTTAAGCTCGTAGGTTCTTCAAGAGCATGATAAACATGGTTATCAACTTCAAACCGGCCTTTACATAAAGTTGGATAGCCCGCATTTTCATCTGGTTGATAACGGTCGATCAACACATCATTTAAACGACTTTCTAAACCTTTATCCGTTTCTTGCCAACGCACATATTTTGCAGGAGAACATGCGCCAACAGTATTGGGTGACTCCCCTGTCATATAGGAAGATAAATAACAACGCCCTTCCGACATAATGCATAAACTGCCAAAAGCAAAAACCTCTAATGGAACTGGGGTATTTTTTGCTAACTGTTTGACTTGTTGAACAGATAAAACCCGCGGAAGCACAACGCGACTGACATCAAAGTTTTGATGATAAAAACGTATAGCTTCTAGATTGGTGGTAGATGCCTGAACTGAAACATGACGTTCGACAGTTGGATACTTGCTTGCGGCATAATCGAGCACCCCTAAATCAGCAATAATTAATGCATCACACCCTATAGCGACAGCATTATCGACTGCTTTTCGCCATCGACTTTCACCATCAGGGTGTGCAAAGGTATTAATAGCAACATGCAACTTTTTATTATGTTGATGAACATAATCGGCTGCTTTCGCTAATTTTCCGTCATTAAAATTTAATCCAGCAAAATGTCGCGCATTGGTATCATCTTTCATACCAATGTAAACCGCGTCAGCACCATTATCGATTGCTGTTTTTAACGCAGGTAAATTACCTGCGGGACATAATAATTCCATACACTTTTACATCAAAGTTAACTTGCCAGCACTTTAACGATTATTTTTCTTTGACTCTTTGACTTAAAACAATGAAGGATAAAGCTTTGAGAAAAAGTAAATAAGAGAAAATCGCGGTTCTTTGATCTACCTCCAAAATAGTTAGCCGATATGTTGATATCTTGCTAACACCATTCATTCAGAGAATAATTTGATGCTACGGCAATTATCCATACCTTTTGCTCAATTAACTGATCGAGGTAGCTTACTTGCAAAAGTGCCTTTTGTATTAAAACCATTATTAGCATTGGTTCCTCAAAAAGTGCAGCAAACGCTATTGATGCCAACCTTACATGCCGTTTTTGCTGAAGCGATTGCTGATGGAGATTTTGCCTTTTTGGAAAATAAATGGCTCGAAATTTCAATTACAGATTTAGGCTTGTGTTGGTTATTAAGCTTTAAAGATAATCAACTGGTCATGGCTTCGAATAACCAACAAGTGATCAAAGATGTTTGCTTTAGTGCCGCTGGAGATGATTTATTGCTGATCGCTGGACGTAAAGAAGATCCTGACACGTTATTTTTTCAACGGAGATTAAAAATTGAAGGTGATACTGAACTTGGTCTTGAAGTCAAAAACCTCATTGATGCTATCGATTTAGATAAACTACCCCGTATTATCCACAAAGGAGTGGATCTGTTAGCGACATTTATCGCCAATAATAAAATCACCGATTAAACATTTTGCATGTTGGAAAACAGAGAAAGATTAATCAGGCAATCTTTCTCTTATCTGACTAAACTCTTGAAATTCCTGAACGATGATATCAACTAGCTCTGGTTGAAATTTTTTGCCTCGTTGTTCAATTAAATACGCTTTAATATCATCCTCTGCCCATTTAGATTTATAACAACGCTCTGAGCCTAACGCATCAAAAACGTCGGCTATTGCCATTATACGTGCTTCTAAAGGAATATTATCGCCGCTAAGCCCTTCGGGATAGCCACTACCATCCCAGTTTTCATGATGATAATGGGCAAGTCTTGCCCCTAGTTTGGAAACATTCGCTTTGGATTTCCTCAATAATTCACTACCCACCTCAGCGTGTGTTTTCATCACCCTCCATTCGTCGTCATCTAACGGCCCTGGTTTATGTAAAATACGCTCTGGAACCGCAATTTTACCAAGATCATGCAATGGCGAAGCTATTTTAATTGCTTCAATAAATTTATCTTCTAAATTCAGTTTTTTCGCAATTAATTCACAAATTAACGCCACACGTTGCACATGAGCCCCTGTTTCTTTGCTGCGCGCCTCAATTGCCTCACCAACAATAAAGAGTAACTCTTTTTGAGTACGTTCTATTTCATGTTGTTTTGTTAAGCTTTCTAAAATAAGCGCAACATTGGTAGCAAATAGCTCAGCTAAGCTTGAACGAAAATGTTCGGCATCATCTTCAAATTCTATATATAAAACTGACGATGCATTAGGGGATGTTTCGTAATAACCAACAAAGCATTGTTGATCTGCAAAATGCTTCTTTTCTTCAAACGCTTTTTGTATTAATAATTTCACTTCATCACTAATACTTGAGTTATCTAAGCTGTCTGATTCAGACACATATTTACCTGTACAGGCTATGATTAAGTTTGTGCAATTTTCATCAAAATCACGTTGACTTCTAGCAATATAAAGCGCCGAACTATCAACATCCATTAAGGTTAATAAATGATTTAAAGCGGCTGAGCCAAAAGGCCTAAATTGGCTGATTTTTAACAAATCATGGGTTGATTTAATCAAC